>QKFK01000047.1 GCA_003252195.1 Rhodospirillales bacterium | reverse complement strand
GGCTTACCCGTCTCAATAACTTCCATACCCATGTCTTTATATGCATCAGCTATTTGACCTTGTCTAACAACATAATTACCTTCCTCATCTCCTGCAGGAACATTTTTAACAGTTCCTGCCCTAGGTGTTTCTAGAGCTGTTTTATCAGGATTAGCAGAAAATGCTGGCAAACCAAGAGCCTTTGCTTTCTCCAACATTGGAATAAAAGGATCAATAATTAAACTATCATACATTATTGCATCTTTGTGCAAATTAGAAACATACAATTTATCTCTTTGTTCTGGGGAAAGGCCTGCCGTTTCACTCGTTTTCAACTGAGGAATCGAGATATACATAAAATCAGCTTCTTCCATCGACTTAGCTTCTTCATATGAAGACCCTTCAAAAAGCTCTTTTCTTGGTGCTCCTAAGTGATAGACCTTTTTTACATCTTTTTTTGAAGCAAACTCAATTTTATCAGACTGTATCAAATTATAGG
This sequence comes from Rhodospirillales bacterium, assembly GCA_003252195.1. Classification (GTDB taxonomy): domain Bacteria; phylum Pseudomonadota; class Alphaproteobacteria; order QKFK01; family SZUA-500; genus SZUA-500. The sequence continues at coordinate 1,980 of QKFK01000047.1, read as the reverse complement.
CAATCTGACCAGAGGTTATTATCTCACTATAATTCACACCTTTATGAAGGCCTTTTTTAGCATAACCTTTTTCAGCATCATCAGATTTCTGAGTAGTATTAGATAGGATAAAGACTATTGCACCATCGTTACAAAGACTCTCAAACTGTTTGTCAGATCCAGGAATAACTCCCTTACCATCTCTAAATACGCCATAAGCATCTACAAACAAAATGTCATAATTACTAAGTACACTAGTATCTCTGTTTATATTCATACTTGACCCCATCTAGATAATACATGTTAACGATTGTATTTTATAGACAAATTTTGTCAAGACAAACCAAATAGGAAAATTGTGACACAAATCACAAATAACGGTTTATATTACATCTCACCCTTTAACTTACAATTCCAACAGAAGTTATCCGCGTATCTTTTTTCTTCTTTTTCGGGGGCACATTTTTCTTTGACAGTAAATTCTAGTTTTTTTGATTCTGCATATTTAATTGCAGCTTCTTTGGTTTCAAAGCTTAAATCCAACTGATCAGTGGGCTGAGTTCCACCAAGCACACCTGTTTGTCGTGTAAACAGATTTGGCAACTTGTTAATTATCTCTAACTGCCATGGTTTACGCACACGCATCCCTGATTGCATAGCATTTTTAGTTTTACAGTAAATTATAGCTTTTAACATCTTATCACCCACATAAATTTTCTTATTAAATTATATAATCAATCAAGCACTCATAACAAGCCATAAAGATTAAATACTTGCCTATAATTAGTATAGGTAGTATGACTTATTTTAAGGTATTTATAGCATCTAAAGGCCAATAAAATGCAAAAAGACATCAATGATTTAATAAAAATAATGGAAAGATTACGCAATCCAGATAATGGTTGTCCATGGGATGTTAAACAAACATTTGAAACCATTGTGCCATGCACAATTGAAGAAGCCTATGAAGTTTTAGATGCTATTGAAAGACGTGATTACAACGATCTAAGAGATGAGTTAGGAGATTTATTGCTCCAAGTTGTTTTTCACTCTCAAATGGCTAAAGAAGCTGGTTTATTTGATTTTAGTGATGTGTCTCAAGCCATATGCGAAAAAATGATACGTCGCCACCCACATGTATTTGGTGACCTTGATAGAGACGAATGGGCGAATGACCCTTTGGGAATATGGGAAATACAAAAAAGACAAGAAAGAGAAAATAAACAAGATGATAAACCAAAAGGAACATTAGATGGGATAGCCCGTCCATTACCTGCATTATTAAGAGCATATAAATTACAAAAAAGAGCTGCTATGGTTGGCTTTGACTGGCGTAACGCGGGTGAAATTCTAGATAAAATAGAAGAAGAAATCGCTGAAGTAAGAGAAGTTATAGAAGCAGACAAAGTAAACCAAGATAATTTAGAAGAAGAAATTGGTGATTTATTATTTGCCTGTGTTAATTATTCCCGCAAACAAGGGATTGACCCTGAAATAGCCATGCGCAATGCTAACAACAAGTTTGAAGAACGCTTTAGACATATTGAAAAACGCCTCATTGAACAAAATAAAGATATAAAGGCGACATCTTTAGAAGAAATGGAAGAATTGTGGAATGAAGCTAAAGCACTCAAAAAAGCAGGGAAACAGCTTTCAGCCTAATTGATACAAATTAAAAGATAGTCGATATTTTTATATTCTGGGCGTAATGTAAGCTCTGGGCCAAACCTGTTCAGCTGAGAGTTAACTAAACTAATAGCTCTGCAAACACAACATCAACAACAGTTAATCCCACCTATAGTAAGCTTGTGTAAATTAATTGCATGATAAATAACTTGTAATTACTATTAGTCGGCTAGATTAAAAACCAAAAGAAACAATACTTACTTAAGTCCCAGTAATCTCTATTACTTCCACATCTGGGTTAGAACGCAAGAATCTGGCCATTACTGGAGTTTCCATTCTGGCAGTTATTTTAACAACATTATCGTCAAACTCTTT
>QKFK01000123.1 GCA_003252195.1 Rhodospirillales bacterium | reverse complement strand
TGTCTTTCTCTTCTGTTGGGGTGGACATGTCTAATACCAAATGGTGCAAGTGATTTGGCTATATTTTTCACAGTTTAATCCTATCCTCTCTAGACGGTCAAAAGAACTTTTTGCTTTAGCGCCTGCTTTAACTAAAAGTTTTTCCGTTTCTTTTAGTCCGCATACATGAGCGTATTCGAGAGGAATTTGACATTTAGAGGCATTAACATCAACCCCACCATCTATCATCATCTGAACAATATCAGGAGCATCTACTTTTTCATCTCTATCTAGTAAATAAACTAAGGCTGTGTTGCCATCTTTGTCCTTAACCGTAACATCCGCCCCAGCTTCAATCAAATACCTAGCAATGTCTAGGTGATTGTTAGCTAACGCACGCATAAGAGGTGTTATTCCATCAGAATCTTTTGCGTTTATATCAGCTCCATTTGCTAACAATACTTTTACGTTATCTAACTTATCATTTATAGAGGCGTACATAAGAGATGTTAATCCGTATTGACTGCTCGCATTAACGTTCGCTCCTAGAGAGATTAAAGACTCTGTGGTTTCTGAATTGTTATTATAAGACGCTGAATACATAAGAGGTGTTTTTTTTTCTTTATTGCTATAGTTAATCTCTGCTTTAGCTTCATTTACTATATATTTAATTATTTCTGGGTCTTTGGCATATATCGCAACTCTTATAAAAAACTCATTCGTAAAATTAGGAACAGCTTTTACCTTGTCCTTTTGTTCCAACGTTTGTTTAACTTTGCTTAAATCTATATCTTTTACAAAGGTTTCCATTTCATCGTATTTGAGATTAGCTACGGCTGTATATATATCAATATCCTCCGCTTGCACATTGCTAGTGTTTAATATTAATGCCAGTATTATAAACAAAAGCTTTTTCATAATTCTAACCCCTTTTGTTAGATGTGAGTTTTTGTTTGAGAACAATATTTTTAATTTCATCAGCTTTTCTTTTGTTTTGATAGAAAGCTATTTTTTGTTTTGCATCGTTATGGCGTTTAGTCATAGTATTACCTATTTTTGTATTATTACTCTGGCTTGATGGAGCTTTTGGAATGTTATTATTTTCACCATCAGAAGAACTATACTTTTTAGGAAGCTTGCTAATTTCATCTGTCTTAGCTTTAGCTTTTTTGCTATCACTCCAGCCTTCTTGACTGTCTATGTATTTGTTAAGTTTTTCAACCAACTTGCCATATGTAACTTCATCTACACCTTTTACTTTGTCTTGGCTTAAGAAGCTCGTGATTGCGTTATCAGGAGTATATTTTGTGTACTTGTTGATTGTTGAAAGTTTCTTAATCCATGTTGCAAAGCTTTCTGAGGTGTTTATGTCAAATGCTTCTTTATCAATTTCTTGGGTTACTCCATTTATGGTAATGGTTTCTTTTGCAAGGCATTTTTTTATGTTTTTATCTGCCATACCTTCTGCCCATCCTCTTTTATAATAATCTTTATATTTGACATCTTTATCATAATTTAAGTCAAACCAGCCTTTAAACACTCTATAAGCTCCTTGAAGGGCATCTAACTTGCCATCATCAATGGTGTCTTTTTCAACAGGGCTGTTTACAGAAACATCTTTTCTAAATACATTTACAAAACGCTGTACTATATCAGATTTTGTTGTCTTAATATAGTCAAATGGTTCATTCCAATTGTTATTAGTTCTATAATTATACAATGCTAGGATTGCCATAGTATTAGCATCAGCTTCTAGACATTGATTCATAACAAATTGTTCTGCAACTGTGTTATAGATATCAGACATACCAGTGTTGCCTTGCCATGTATGACGGAGTTCATGAGTAAAGTCTATCAAATGGGCATACATTTTATCATTTGGTTCATCCCTCCAATACCAATGGTTATCAGGCTTTGCCATAGTTAGAGTTTTTGTATCAGTATCAGCTTGACCTCCATTTACTCCCATGTCATCTTTTGCATAGAATTTATATTCTTTATCTATAGCTTTTCTTAACCATGGACCTGATACTTCATTCTTTAAGGTTGGGATAGCGAGTGCTAATAGATATTCTTTTCCATCTGTAGCAGCCTCGTTTGCTATAACCTGTTTTAATAATGCTTTATCGGTGCTGGTTATAGAGCTATACATTCCTTGTAACTTAGAGATATATGCATCTTCTTTGTAATAATCCAATGCAGCTTTATACCTAGCTTCTGTTATCGTTTCACTAGCTGATTTTGCGTTATCACTTGTAGTGTTTGTCTCATCTGAGGCAAAGGCGTAGTAGGTAGCATTATTATCGATGCTAGCGAGGAGAGATTTATCCCAATCACGTTGAAGTTTATCGATTGAAGAGATGGAGGTGCTGTCTTCGGCGGTGCTTTCGCTTATAGCTTTGTCAAAAGCATTTGCCATTCTCTTTACATCGTCACCTAGATAATCGCTCTGTTTTACATTGTCAAAGAAGGTGTTTTTATCATCT
>QKFK01000008.1 GCA_003252195.1 Rhodospirillales bacterium | reverse complement strand
GCTGAAAATGAGCCGAATATTCCTGCTATGTTATGAGTATAGCTATTTTGATTAACCGTGTTAAAAGATGGATCTGATGGAGAAAATGAAAAAACCCCCATAATTGCAAGAGCAGAAAATATAACCATAAATATTCCAAAGATTTTTTTGGCTTTATGCTTAAATTTTTCTATATTTTCGGTTGTAAGAATTTCTTCTAAATTCATAGTTAAAACACCGTATACATCAATAAAAAACCCTTGCAAATCAGCTTTTGTGGCTAAATCGTTGCAAAGAACATTAAAAATAGAGTAATCTCTATTATTAAAGAATAGAAAAATATGGTTAATATTATTTTAAATTAATAGCTTATCTGCCGTTTTTAGAAAGGTTTTTATAATGTGGTACTTTGGTTTAAGCGGAAAAAAAATTGGCCCTCTAACAGATTCTGACGCAATATCTTTTGCTCAACAAAATCCTAAAGCCCTCGCTTGGAAAGAAGGAATGGCAAACTGGTTGCCAATAAGCAAAATTGGTTTTTTTGCTAGAAACGAGCATTCAAATTCTTACATTCCACAAATAAAACCTAAAACAACCATCGCTGATGAGGTGGATTACACTATTCATGGTGATGATATGCAATTTGTAGAAATTGAGTTAGACCCAGGGGAGTCAATTATATCTAACTCTGGCGCTATGATGTACAAAGATTCTGAAATCCAAATGAACACAATCATGGGAGATGGCTCTGAAAAAGGCATTATGGGCAAAATGGCTGGCATCGGCAAACGTATGCTAGGCGGGAGCAGTGTTTTTATGGATGTATACACCCATGAAGGACACGGCGGGAAAAAGCACGCCGCTTTTGCAGCCCCCTACCCTGGTAAAATTGTAGCTTTAGATTTAAGTGCCCTTGGTGGTGAGATTATCTGCCAAAAAACCAGCTTTTTATGTGCAGCTAAAGGCGTAACTATTGACATTTTTATGCAAAAGAAAATCTTAACCGGATTTTTTGGAGGAGAAGGTTTTATTATGCAAAAATTGTGTGGTGACGGCATGGCTTTTATCCATGCTGGTGGTACAATCATCGAGAAAAGATTGTCTTTAGGTGAAGAACTCCATATTGACACAGGTTGTGTAGTCGCCTATGAACCTTCTATTGATATGGACATAGTTGGAGCGGGTGGTTTTAAATCGCAAATGCTCGGCGGAGAAGGCGTGTTTTTATCTTCTTTAACAGGTCAAGGGCGCGTATGGTTGCAATCTCTGCCTTTTAGTAGGCTTACTTCTCGCATTTCTAGAGATGTAGCATCACAAATAAAGATTGTTCGCAGATAGACTTCATCAGCTTACGCAGAGGTTTAACAGCTTGCTAGCGCCATTAGCAACATGGTCTTTGGTTACGCTATCGGTATATACTCGAATAAGCGAGCAATGATGTGAAAATGTGCAAAACTATTTTTGTTCAAACACCAATGCTAAGCGACAAAAATCATCAACGCTTAATCTTTCTGCGCGCAAACTCGGATCTATATTTGCCTTAGCGCATAACTCTTCTACATCACCAAGCGATTTTAGGCTAGAGCGAAGCATCTTACGCCTTTGACCAAAGGCCGCTGCCGTAACCGTGCTTAATGATTCTATTGATGGTTTTAGCTTTATCTCTTTTTTTGGCGTTATCATCACAACAGACGATGTAACTTTGGGAGGAGGCGTAAATGCTTGCGGAGGAACATCAAACAAAACTCTAACATCACAAAGCCACTGAGTTAGCACTGACAATCTACCGTAACTATCACTTGCTGGTGCCGCAATTAATCTTTGAGCTACTTCTTAGTGTCATGCTCGCAAAATCAGAGTAATTCTCCAGCCAATTGGTTAATAATGCTGTTGATACATTATATGGAAGATTTGCAATAATATGGCGCGGAGATTTAGAGATAGAAATCAAATCAACCTTTAGCGCATTACCTTCTATAATTTCAATTTCTGTAGGGTATTCTTGATAAGCAGATTTAATTTCTTCTGCAATTTTAATACATCTTTTATCTAGCTCTATAATTGTGTATTTTGACGGTTCTCCAGCCAAAATAGCCCTGCTCAATCCCCCAGGGCCCGAACCAATTTCAAACACATGGGCTCCATTAAAAGAATCTTGGTTCAAATAACGCAATGTTTCCCTAACAATACGCCATGTCAAATTCATATCTAAAAGAAAGTTTTGTCCCAATGCCTTTTTAGCATTAAGTTCGTGTAAATTTATAACGTCCTTAAGAGGCGGTAATAACTGTTCTGCTACATCTCTCATTATTGTCTAATCTCAATAATTGCGTTACGGCGTAGTTCACGCAAAACTTTTGCAGCAAATGCTTCCGCTTTTTGTGATTCCAGCTTATTTCTAATTAAATTCTTATTAGGCAATGTGGTCATTTCTTCTTTACCACAAACCATTATCAACAAATTAGCATCATTCGTTTTTATAGGTTTTGAAACCTCGCCAACAGCTAAAGAACCTATAACGGTTTTTATGTTACTAGGCATTACGCTTTGCATAATCTTGCCAATATCGCCAGAGTTTTTATAAGATAGCTCTGATGCTAAATTATTAAATTTTTCACATGATGATTTGTTGTTTTCTAGCTTAGCTAAAACATCTTTAATATCTTTATTAAGAGGGACAGATATCTGGCTTAAGCTATATTCATAATCCTTATTAATTTCTTGAGGTCCTCTTTTGTCTGCAAGATATAGAATATATATACCATCTTCTGTCTTAATTGGACTTGAAACATCTCCCTTATTCATGCCTTCAACAACAGATTGCAATGGCTTAAAAATTTCAGTCTTGCTAATAGCCCCCATAGCTCCGCCTTTAGACGCTGATGGACTTTGTGAGAATTGTGCTGCCAACGCAGAAAAATTGTTGTTTTCTTTAGCCGCTTTTGCAATTTCAAGAGCTGTTTTCTCAAGCGTTTCGGTGTTTTCTGCCATTGAATATGGCAAAAAGATTTCAGACAAAAGATATTGCGTGCTGCTTAAAGACTTTTTGAGCCTTTTTAATTCTTCTTCAACAGCATCGTCAGAGACTATTATTTGTTTTGCAGAAAGAGCCCTCACAATTTTAAGCCACAAAACCTGCGTCATAATCTGCTCTTTAAATGCATCTTCGCTCATTCCTGAATCTAAGCTGATCTTTTTTAGCGCGCCTGCTGGTAAGCGATTTTGAGCCTCAATTGTTTGAATCGCTTTTTCTATCTCTTCATCGCTAGCTGTAATATTTAATCTTTTTGCTTCTTGTTGCTTGAGTTTGTCATCTATCAAACTATTTAACTCAAATTTAGCAACGCGGTTTAGATTCTCTGGGGTAACCGGTATACGAGAAGCTGTTAATGTCATTCTAATGCGTGATGATATATCAAAATTAGTTATAATATCATCATTTACAATAGCAGTAATAGCTATGCCATTGTTTTTAGCAATACAAACAGATGCGGATAATAAAAACACGCCTAAGAAACACATTAATTTGGTTTGTTTTCTCATAAACATTATCCTCCTGAACTAATTCCGCCTAGAGTTTTAAATTCTACGGTAAAAACGATTGAAGTGCCATTTTCTGGCTCGTCGCCATCATAATCATAATATTCGGTACCATATTCTCTTTTGGCTTTTATATTAAAGACCATACACTCATCTTCATAAGTTAGACCTAAACCGTTTTCTAAAACACCGCCATTCTCACCTAAATCACGCTTTGTGTATAAATTTGCATACCATGCCTTGTTGATTCTAGAACGTAATGTGGCTGTAACCTCATGTCTATCATCATATTCTGTAAAATCGTCATTTGTACCTTTAATAAAGAGATAGCTAACCCCCATACGCAACAAGTCATTACCAAATGAAGTATAAGCTTCTTGATAGTTAGGATCTAAGGTGTCTTTATCGAGGCGGAAACGATAATTCATGTTCAGAAATTCACCTGGAGAAGCATAAATATTACCAACATAATCGGTAAATTCATTCTCTAAACCAGATCCGTCAGGAAAAATATCATCTTCAGAATTGAAGCGATACCCCTGTCCTAAGAAAGCAGATGCTTGCCCTTCTTCATTTCCATAAATGCTCCATTTAGCTCCATAATTAACTCTTGAGCCTGTTTCTATACGGTCATAACCAATAAAATGACTAGTATCTAGAATATTCGTATCATCAAGCTGTAAGTCTCTACTGTCTTCATTTGGAGTTTTCTCCGATTTATCTCCTCCTCTTGGAGATAACACACCAACAACTACAGGTTCTATAACTTGGTGAGAGGCTTTTTCGGCTCTAACCAAAGGGTAGCGCCACTCTAAAGAGAGCTCTGGATGCAATCTTGTTACCGTCCCATCATACTCATCATTAGTATTTTCTATAGCCTTATCATTCACATAATATAAATCACCTCTGGCTTTAGCTGATAATTTATACATATCGCCTGCAGGTCCAATATATGGTAAATTCCATGCTGATTCAGCATTAAACTTGTTGGTCTTTGCTCCTGTTTTTCTTGTTATTACAGCAGTATTAATAGTTGTTTCTTGATAAGCGCCGTATTTATCTGGTTTACCAACATAATTATAATAAATAGCAGGGGCAACAAACGGGGTTCTATCGTTATTGTTATCACTGCGCACACCTTGATATGAATAAGCGCCCATATTCATATAACTACGTTTATAAAAGCCTTCTACATTAAGAGCTGTTCTAAGCCATGATTCAGAATCTTCATCCATATCATAGCGTCTTAAATAATTTTTATTTGAACTTCGCTTCATGTCTAATTTGGTGCGCCATGTAGAATTTATATTATCCACTAAATTTAAATCTATATGGCCACGAAGTTTATTCTCATTATTTTCAGTAAAAGATCCTTTTGCTTCTAGGCTACCATCTGGATAAAAGCCTCTATATTCTCCCGCAAGCACAGGGTTTTGATCAAAAGATATCATAGGTGTAAATGTAAAATCTTTATGCTCATTAATATCATAATAATACGGAATTTTGATATACGAGTTTAACCCTGGAGAAGACCCAATAGCAGGGATTAAAAAGCCACTGCGTCTTTTAACCGTTTGATCTGGGTGTGACAAATAAGGACTATAAAAAATGGGCATACCCCATAATTCTAGCCATGCATGTTGATAGTAAACGGTTTGTTTTTCATTGTTATTTACAATCTTATTTGCCTTTATTTGCCATAAAGGATTTTTTTTGTCTTTACAAACATCACAAGGAGAATAAACAGCCTTACGCATTTGGCTTTGTTTACCTGATTTGCGAGTCACTTCTCTTGCTGCAATACGTGATTTATCTGCCATAACAACTAAAATATTTTTAGCTATACCATTTTTCATCTCGCCATCAAGCTTGGTATAATTTGCAAATGTAGTTGTTCCATCTGGCTGAATAATCACAACATTGCCAGAAGCAGTTACAAAATCTTCTTTCATATTATAGCTAACGGTATCAGCTCTTACGCTTATGCCTTTTTGAAAAACCTCAACATCACCTCTAGCAGTTACAATGCCGAGTTTTTTATCATAAGTTATTTCATTAGCCGTAAAATCAATCGGTTTTTTTTCAGAATCCTCTGTATCATCATGAGGCAATATATCGGTATTGTTAATAATACGTTCAGCTGTTCTAGCTTTAAAACCCGTGTCAGATGTTTTTTTTGCACTTGGAAGTTCTTGCACGGCATCATATGGCTCGTACACCAAATTCTCTGCCAACACAGCAGATGGTAACAATGTTAGGCTCAACAAAAGCAAACCCGATATATATTTGCTCTTATTTTTCATCTGTGACTGCCTGTACATCTTCTGGAACATCGCCTTTGCGCTTGTTTGGGTTATATTTCACCAAAAGATACAAGCAAACACCTATAGGAGCAAGTACATTAATATACATCAAAGGAACAAAGATTAAGTTTTTGACTGCTAAGTTCTCAATCGCAAGCGATAATGACTGAGACGCAATCATTAAGGCTATCGTAATATAAACCTGTTTGTTCTGCCCTCTACGATTAAAATTACCACATAATAGACCCACACATGCAATTAAAGCAAACGATATGCAATAAAGAGGCAGGGTTAATCTTTTATGACCCTCAACTCTAAATTTTGGAACATCTCTTTTTAAGACGGAGCTGTTCTTCTCGGTTGAAGTAAACAACTCTTTCATGGTTCTTTCTCTGGCGTCTCTCATTCTATTGCCATTGCTTTTAGAAAGAGCTCCGAACTCCATTGAATAATCATCAAAATAAAGAATAGAAAAGAGCTCACCTTTTTCTGATGTCTCTTGCCTGCTACCCTTAGATAAAACAGCCATTGGACCATCATCTGTATAAACTAGCTTGCCATTTTCTGCGATTAGCGTGACTTTTTTATCTTTAACGCGGTCATCGTGAATCATGATGCCACTTAATATTCCGTTATCAATTTTCTTCTTAATAAAGACCGTAAGACCATTTGTAATATTATTAAATTCACCTTCTTTAAAAAAGAGATGTGAGGCATTATGTTGAACTTGCCAGCGCATTTCTCTAAAGTCTTTAACTGTTTGTGGCACATAGACAATACACATAAAATAGCCCCAAACGGCTAATACAGCTGCCGTAATTATAGATGGTCTAGCTAATTGTACTGGGCTCATTCCTGCTGCCTTCATAACAATGAGCTCTCTGTCCGAAATCAGCCTGTTATAAACAAAAACTATCACCGCAAACAGCGATATCGGCATAATAAAAACTACAAAGTTAGGCAACAACAGCATTGTCATGCGTAAAAACAAATCTACACCAATGCCTTTATCTAAAATCAAATCTATATAGTTAAGCGATTGGGTGAGCCAAATTAATGACACCAATCCAATGGTAACAATCACAAAACCAACTAAAATTTGTTTAATTATGTATCTATTTATTCCGTGCATAGCTTTGAATTATATATAATAGTTTGAGCTTGCAAAGACTTTAAATTTGATATGTTTAAAAAAGAGTGTCTTTTTACGTTTTTTTTGACTTTAACTTGTTTAAATTGATGTCTTTAAGCGGATGATGCTCAGTTACAAGCGAACGGAGTTTTTCTTCCATGATATGTGTGTAAATCTCAGTTGTTGTAATATTCTCATGTCCGAGCATCTGCTGTACAGATCTTAAATCTGCATTATTATCGACTAAATGCGAAGCAAAAGAATGGCGCAATACGTGTGGAGATACTTTTAATGGATTAACCCCCGCAACTATCGCCAGTTTTTTTAGCGCTTTAAAAAAGCTATCTCTAGGCCAAAAGCCTTGTTTGGCAGGAGCAGGGAAAAGCCATTTAGAATCTCGACCCTTTCTTAAAAAACGCTCTCTAACTTCTAAATATGCTTTAATAGCTTTTTGTGCAGCCTCACCCATAGGAACCAATCGTTCCTTATTACCCTTGCCTTTTATAGTTATAAAATCTCTCTGATAAACCACCGCGGCTAAAGGCAACCCGACTAATTCTGAGACCCGCATACCTGTTGCATATAGCATCTCAACCATAGCATAAAGACGCACCCCTTTGGGCGACGTATCTTTTTGCGCAGTATCTATTAATTTTAGCACCTCGTCTTTGCTTAAATATTTAGGCAAGGCCTTTTTATTTTTTGGCGCATCTATCATTAAAGCTGGGTTTTCTTTAATAGAATTTTCTGAAAACAAAAAACCATAAAATTCTTTAATCGCGCTTAATTTACGAGATTGAGAACGAGCCTCATAAGCATGGTTATTTAAATATTCCATATAATTTTTTATATCTTGTGTTGAGACCTTATCCAGATTTTTACTGTTTTGCTCTTCAAGATATTCTGCAAACAACCTTAAATCTCGTCCATATGCCTCTAACGTGTTTTCAGCCAAACCCTTTTCAGCCGATAACATCTGTAAAAAATCCTCTATTAAAAAATAATTCTCGCTCATTTTACATCACCGAAGACATAATTTCTGATGCCATCATAGTTGCATATTCATTTAGCCCAGACTTGTTTAGAGCTCTAATTGCAAAAGATGCTGAAGATAAGCTTCCTTCTAATATTTTTGGAGATTTGTCTGCTATTATTGAAGCTATTATAGCTGCTTGTAGCTTATCAGATGAGGCCTCGGCATAATTTAATTTAGCTAACAATAACGGAGAAGGTTCTTCGTTTGCCTCTAAAAACATGGTTGGTTCAGCAATATATTGATTGCGATAGCTCCAATCTTTTGGGCTAATAGCTACTCCTATTGCATCTAATAACAATAATAAATTCTGATTATACAAAGAGACTTCCTCTTTTGTTTTGCCTAGCTTATCTAGAGCATCGTCAGATCGATCAATCGCAGAATTTGTATTAAAAATTCTATTAGATTGCTTGGTTATCTTAACCTGTCTCCACAACAACGCATAAGAAAGAAAAGCCTGATTATCATCATCTACGTGTTCTTGAGCTACTGACAACCATTTCTGAGCAAGTTCATAGTCTCTATTAATCAACGCGCTTTGAATAGCATAACGAGAAAACCATGATAATTCATCACTAGATTTAATATCTTTAATCTGCTCATAAAACAATCTAAAGCCTGCATAATTAAGCCCATTTAGCTTGTATAATTTTATTGTTTCAGCAATTAGTTTTGCTTTAATTGTTGGAATATCCGCATTTACGGCAGTTTTATACAACAAAATTCTGGCTCTGATGTCATTAGAATGTTTGCTAGCCCAATACAAAGGGTCTTGGGTATCTTTAGGTTCAAAATCATTCTCTTTTATTTGTAAAGTGAGGTCATTATGGCTAACAACGCCATAATCCAATGCTTTTTCTTGCCAAATAAGCTTGTTTAAATCTCCGTCCTTAAGGTTATTTGCTAGTGATAGAGTAAAAAACGGATCTTTAACGTTTAGATTCTTAATCTGATTTAGGGGGGCAAACGCTAACAAATTTTTTATTATCAGTGTTGTCTCTTTAATACGATTAAAATCTATGAGTTGTTCTGATACTATTGCATTTGCCACATAAAAGAAATCTGTCTTAGATGCTTTTTTATCATCTGACATAATACCTAGTTGCAATTCTGCCCTAGTAAAGTTTTCATCTGCTATATCACAAAGAATTAAGTTTTCACGCCAATATAATGATTTATATTTATTCAAATAATATGATGTCTTTTTGCAGGCATCGTCTATTTTGCCAGATGCAATTAAAGCATCGTTTTTTATTATATCAATATCTTGTATTGATTTGTTTTTATTCATCAAATTGATTAAAGCTAAACTAGACGCAACTTCGCCTGCTTGATTTAACAGCTCTAATCTTAACTTTATAAAATCATTCTCTTTTAACTGTTTTTCTGGCGCAGGAGAGGCACTTAACAATATATCTTTGTTAATCTGCCTAACGCTTGGGCGTTTGCTACTAAGAGGCAAACTATTAAGCCAATTGCCAGCCTCATTGGCATCCATAGATTGCCAAATATTATCGCCAAATTTTGCAACTAGCCCAATATCATCTATAACTACATCTGACAAAGATGTTTTTTCTATATTATCTCGCGCAAAAGCGCTGTCGGGTGACATTAGCAAAACACAGCAACACAATATTCCGACAAGCCCGCGCATAAAAATCCCTACTGTTGGAAGCGAGAATCTGGAATTGTTATCTCGGTTGTTTTAGATGGAGCTGGAACGTCCCACAAAGCTACAAAAACTATTCCGCCCAAAATTGCGCAACTAACTACTGTAAACAAGGCTTTTTTTAAACCTCTCATAACCATTCTCCTTATTAGTTTCTATTTGAGTTATGTGATAAATTTATAAAAAATATCTTCAAATCTAAAATATAGCTTAATAAAATTAAAAATAAGCTATAGACTGACAAACATCATGATAGACGATAATTGTTTAATAAAAAGCAAAATACAACAAAAAACCATTCTTTTGATTGGTTTAATGGGTTGTGGCAAAACCAGCGTTGGTAAAAGATTAGCCAGACTTTTAGATATGAAGTTTGTTGACGCAGATAGCGAAATAGAAAAAGCAGCCGGACTTTCTGTAAGTGATATTTTCAAATTATATGGAGAAGAAGAATTCAGAGCTGGTGAACGCCGTGTCATGAAACGACTTCTTGAAGGAAAACCTAAAATAATTGCAAGTGGTGGCGGAGCTTTTATGAGTGAAGAAACTCGCAAAATAGCCAAAGAGCACGCATTAACTCTATGGCTAAAAGCTGACTTAGAGGTTTTAGCTGAGCGCACAGGTGGAAAATCACACCGCCCTCTGCTTGCAGAAGGTAACGTTGTTGAAAAACTCAAAAAGCTTATTGATGAGCGCTATGGCACCTATGCCCTAGCTGATGTAACCGTTAAATCACAAAACGAACACCCTCAAAAAACTGCGAATCGCGCCTTACGTAAAATCACTAATTACCTTGAGAAACAACATGCAAAACACTGACATCTGCCAGCTTGGACTCTGTCTAAGCTCTCATAAATACGATATTTTGATTGGTGAAAATGCTATAAGCAAGTTGCCCATGCGTTATCGTGCTCTATTCGGCACAAGCAAAGCTTTTATTTTATCTGATAGCAACGTAGCTCCTCTTTACCTACAGCAAGTTACCGAAGAGCTGTCTCAAAAACAAATCATATCATCTTCCTTTGTTGTAAACTCTGGCGAAGATTCAAAATCTTTTATTACACTAGAAAAAGTTTTAAATAAAATGAGCGAAGCTCAATTGGATAGAAAAAGCATTTTGATTGCCCTTGGTGGTGGCGTTGTCGGCGACTTAGGTGGGTTTGCAGCATCAATTTACATGAGAGGAATTAAATTCATTCAAATCCCAACTACCTTATTGGCCCAAGTTGATAGCTCAGTTGGCGGAAAAACCGCAGTTAACAGCCCTTATGGCAAAAACATTATTGGCACATTCCATCAGCCAAGCTTGGTTGTTGCAGATACATCTTTTTTAGAAACCTTGCTCCCTAGAGAGTTATTATCTGGTTACGCTGAAGTTATTAAATATGGCATCATCAAGAACAAGTCGTTCTTTGATTGGTGCTGTAACAACGGTGAAAAAATTTATGGCGATGACAAAGATTATGAGTTAATAAAAACCGCTGTTAAAACCAGCTGTCAAATCAAAGCCGAGATAGTAGAGCAAGATGAAAAAGAACAAAATATAAGAGCATTGCTAAACTTTGGGCACACTTTTGCCCATGCCTTAGAACTTGAAGGAGGCTATAGTGAT
>QKFK01000240.1 GCA_003252195.1 Rhodospirillales bacterium | reverse complement strand
CACATACCAGAGAAAACTGCACCAACAGCTAAAACAATTAAAGGCACAATCATCACAGGAGCAGATTCTTTAACCATTGCCATTACTTTATCATCAGCTTTTGCCTCACCATGGAACGTGAGTATCATTAAACGCAATGAATAAAAAGCTGTAAGAAACACACCTGCAACAGCAATATTAAAAGCATATTTTGCAGCAGGAATATTTGAAGCATAAGTTGCCTCAACAATAAAGTCTTTAGAATAATAACCTGCAAATACAGGCATACCAATTAAAGCAAGTGAACCAATCCACATTAAGGCATATGTCCATTTAATATTTTTCCATATTCCGCCCATTTTACGCATATCCTGCTCGTTTGACATAGCATGAATAACAGAACCTGCGCCAAGGAATAATAATGCTTTAAAGAAAGCATGGGTAAATAAATGGAATATTGCTGCTTGATAAGCACCCACACCCAGAGCAATAAACATATATCCAAGCTGCGAACAAGTTGAATAAGCAATTACCTTTTTAATGTCATCTTGAGTACAAGCAACTAGTGCTGCAAAAAGCGCGGTAGTTGCCCCAACAAAGCAAACCATATTCATGGCATATGGAGCAAGTTCAAATAATGGTGACATACGAGCAATTAAAAATATTCCTGCTGTTACCATAGTAGCCGCATGGATAAGAGCAGATACTGGAGTTGGTCCCTCCATGGCATCTGGTAACCACACGTGAAGACCTATTTGTGCAGACTTACCCATGGCCCCTAATAACAGTAACATACAGATAAAATTAATTGAATTAAAGCTATGCCCGAGCAACACAAAACTATCACCTTTAAGTTTATGTGATAGTTTAATTATTTCTTCTATATTAATGGTATTAAAGGTAAAATATATTAAACATATCGCCATAACAAAGCCAACATCACCTATTCTATTAACTACGAAAGCCTTAATAGCCGCCTTACGAGCAGATAGCTTTTCATGCCAAAAACCAATTAATAAATATGATGCTAAACCAACACCTTCCCAGCCGAAGAATAGCTGCAACAAATTATCTGCTGTTACCAACATATACATTAAAAATGTGAATAATGATAAATAGCTCATAAAGCGAATACGAGCCTTATCATGATGCATATAACCCACAGAATAAACATGAACCATAAATGAAACTATAGACACTGTTAAAAGCATAACAGCTGATAACATATCAATTCTAATAGCCCAATCTGCGTGCAGACTACCAGAGTTTATCCAACTTAAAATCTTAACGACATGAGGCTCTTCAAAACTAGTCGCAAGCCTAAATATCTTAATCATGAATAAGGTTGATATTGCCATGCAAACACATGATATAGCATTGGCAAATGTAGCCCCCATTTTTTTACCCCAGAAACCAACTAATATGGCTGAAAAAAGAGGAATAAATATCGCTATAACACACATCTTTATTACCCCCTTAATCCAGAAATATCTTCAACCGCAACCGATTTATGCTTGCGGAAATAAATCATTATAATTGCCAAACCAATCGCAGCTTCTGCAGCGGCAACTGATATAACAAAGATAGAAAAAACTTGTCCTACCATATCCTCCATATAAGCAGAGAAAGCTACCAAGTTAATATTAACTGATAACAACATCAGCTCAATTGACATAAACAAGCGTATAATGTTCTTACGGTTAATTAGCACCCCAACAATCCCCAGAACAAAGACTGTAGCAGCAACAACCAAATAATGCTCTAAACCAACATCCATAACCTACACTCCTGTTCCTGATGAAATTTTCACCATCTCAATACAATCATCAGCCTTTCTAGCAATTTGAGCTGATATATCTTGGCGTAAAATGTCTTTTTTATCACGGTGAGGTAACATAACCGCACCAATCATCGCAACTAATAAGGTAACTCCCAAAAATTGGAATACATAACAATATTTTGTATAAAGCAATAACCCCAAGCTCTCGGTATTTGATATTGTTTCATCAATCGGAATACTTGGAGCATTAGCAATAGCAAGAGAACCCTCACTACCTAACAGCCCAATAACAGCTATAATAATTTCAGCTAACAATAATAATGCCATAATTGCTATTATGGTTTGATAAACCTTACCAGCTGATCTTTTAACCTCTTTTTCTTTATCAAGCATAATCACAGCAAATAAAAACAGCACAGCAACCGCACCTACATAAACAATCACAGTTAACAAGCCAATAAACTCAGCACCTAACAAAATAAACAGCCCAGCTGCATTAAAGAAAACAAAGATAAGCGAGATTACTGAATAAACAGGATTTTTTGCAAACACAACAGCTATTGAACCACCAATAACAGCTAGAGCAAACATATAAAATATTATATTCTCAAACATCAAAACCTACCTATATTTGCTTTCTTTTCTTAGTCTTTCAGCGAGCAGACTTTCCCATCTGTCACCATTAGCTAAGAGTTTTTCTTTGTTATAAATCATTTCTTCACG
>QKFK01000200.1 GCA_003252195.1 Rhodospirillales bacterium | reverse complement strand
CCACCAATAGCTATCGGTGTAACGTCTATATTCAAATCAGCACCTAAAAGCTGCTGTTCTTTTGTAATCTTATCTTTAAGCTCCAAAACAATTCTCTGTGCAAGTTTTGGACCAATTCCTTTTGTTTTTGTAATTGCCTTTACATCACCTGTTGCAATTGTCAAAGCAAACTTTTCAGGAGTTGTATCAGATAAAATTGCAAGCCCTGCTTTTGGCCCTACTCCCGAAACAGAAATAAGCATTTTAAAGCAATTTAACTCTTGTGAAGTTGCAAATCCAAAAAGCTCAACATTATCCTCTCTGACATGAAGATATGTCAGCAAAGTCACCTCACTGCCCTTTAAGCCAATCTGTGAGAGTGTTGAAAAAGTCGTTCTGCAAGCATATCCAACACCACCACATTCAATTACAGCAAGCGTTGGCTCGGTATGTATAAGTTCGCCTCGAACACTATAAATCATCGCATTTTCTCCCCCTTAAGTAATTGATAAGCCGTGGCAGAATGTGCACAATGCCCATGACAAATTGCAACAGCAAGTGCATCAGCTGTATCGTCAGGCTTTGGAGTTTCCTTTAAGCATAAAATCTGCCTTGTAAGCTCCTGAACCTGCTTCTTTTCAGCCTTTCCATAGCCTACAACCGATTGCTTAACTTGCAAAGGTGTATATTCAGAAACATTTATTCCCCTCTCAACAGCAGAAAGCAGGATAATCCCTCTTGCCTGTGCGACATCAATTGCAGTCTTTTGATTTGTGGTGAAAAAAAGCTTTTCTATCCCCATCTGGTCGGGCTTATATTTATCTAAAACATAACTAATATCATCATAAATCGTCTTTAAACGTTGTTCAAAAGGAGCACTCGCCTCTGTTGTTATTGCCCCAAATTCGATTACTTTAAACTTATTCCCAACATAATCAAGTATACCAAAGCCAACAATTGCATAACCTGGGTCTATTCCAATAATACGCATTTAATCAGCCTTTCTTAATTTATGTTATACTACTCCAATTTATTAACGATTTATTATATCATGTTTTATTTTTTTTTGCAAGCAAAAGGTTGTTTTTAGAAACGATATTATGTATAATAAATATTGTATATTAATATGTATAAAAAGGAAGTAGTGAAACAATGAGTTTAAATGAATTAAGAAATGAAATTAACGAGCTTGACGATAAAATACTTGAGCTTTTTGCTCAGAGATTGAGCGTTTGTCATAATGTAGCATTATATAAACAAGAGAATAACCTCCCTGTTTTCCAGCCTGAACGTGAAGATGAAGTTATTAAAAAAATTCGTGAAAAATCACCGCAAGGGCTTGAAAACTGCACAGAAGTTCTCTTTAAAAATATCATGGATATTAGTAAAGCAAGACAACAACAAGAGTTGTTTAAAGAAAACTGTGAAATTTCCGCACTGCAATTTCCACCAAAAAATAATGTGAAAATTGGTTGCCAAGGTGCCAAAGATGCATATTCTCATATGGCTGGAAAAAAACTGTTCGGAGATTTGGATTTTGCATTTTATACCGATTTTGAGGACGTTTTTATTGCTGTTGAAAATGGTGATATTGACTTTGGTATACTCGCTATCCAGAATTCCACTGCAGGTTCAGTCGCTTTAACATATGAATTAATGAAAAAGTATAATTTTTATATTGCAGCTGAAGCATCAGTTAAAATTTCTCATTGTCTTGCAATTAATAAAAACACCAACTTTTCAAAGGTTTCAGAAGTTTATTCACATGAACAGGCATTAGCACAATGTAGCGAGTTCATAAAAGCAAATAATCTTACACCAAAAGAATATGTAAATACAGCTTTGGCAGGAGAATTTGCAGCAAAAAGCGATAAACCAATTGCCGCAATTTGCTCTGTGGACTGTGCAAAACGTTGTGGATTACAAATAATTAATGACAATATTGCAAATGCGCCTGAAAATTATACTCGTTTTATTTGCATTTCAAAAAATATTTATTTGTCAGATGATGCAAATATTATCTCTGTATCTTTATCGCTTCCTCATACAACCGGGGCATTATATAGACTTCTAACAAAATTTTCAGTGATTGGCTTGAACCTTTTAAGAATTGAGAGTAAGCCAATTGCAAGCAAGGACTTTAATGCCTTATTTTATCTTGATTTTGAAGGAAGTATCAAACAACCAGAGGTAATGCAAATTATTTCTGCTTTAAAATCAGAGCTTTCGTATTTTAAATTTCTTGGAAATTACAAAGAGGTGGAATAATGCAGGTTTCTGTAATTATTGTTTCAGCTGGGAAAAGTACAAGAATGGGTGGAATTGACAAACAATTTGTTCCTATTTGCGAAATACCTGTTTTAATCCGCTCAATTCAAGCATTTGATAACATAAATGAAGTGTTTGAAATAATCGTTATAACAAATCATGAGAACGAAATTGCAGTTAATAAACTAATTAGTAATTATAACTTCTCAAAAAATATTGTCATAGCTATAGGCGGAAAAACACGTCA
>QKFK01000031.1 GCA_003252195.1 Rhodospirillales bacterium | reverse complement strand
AGATGATAAAAACACCTTCTTTGACAATGTAAAACAGAGCGATTATCTAGGTGACGATGTAAAGAGAATGGCAAATGCTTTTGACAAAGCTATAAGCGAAAGCACCGCCGAAGACAGCACCTCCATCTCTTCAATCGATAAACTCCAACGTGATTGGGACAAATCTCTCCTCGCCAGCATCGATAACAACGCAAGCTACTATGCCTTCACCTCAAATGAAGAAAACACAACAAGTGATAACGCAAAATCAGCTAGTGAAACGATAACAGAAGCTAGGTATAAAGCTGCATTGGGGTGTTATAATAATGATGCATATATCTCCAAGTTACAAGGAATGTATAGTTCTATAACCAGCGCCGATAAAGCACTATTAAAACAGGTTATAGCAAACGAGCCTGCTACAGATGGAAAAGAATATCTATTAGCTTTATCAATCCCAACCTTAAAGAATGACATTTCAGGTCCATGGTTAAGAAAAGCTATAGATAAAGAATATAAATTCTATGCAAAATATAATATGGGTGTAAATGGAGGAGAGACTTACACTGGTAGAAAAGAAATAAGAATGGCAAAGCCTGATAACCATTGGTATTGGAAGGATGAACCAAATGATAAAATGTATGCTCATTTACTAGACTTTTCTCATGAACTCCGCCACTCATACCAAGGCAATACAGGTATGGAGGTAAAAGGAACAGGCATTAAAGAAAAGCTTTTAATGAATAATTGCCTTGAGGGAGATGCAAATGCTATGTCTATATTAGCTATGTATCGCTATAAGACAAACAATAATTGGTCAGAGCCTTACAACTATCTTATAACTGATGCTACAGGATACAATAAGAGTATGTTTGAAGCGTTTGACAGTGGAATTAAAGATGGTAATATGAGCCAAACAGATGCTGCATATGCAGTATTCGAATCTTGGTTTAATTTAATCAAGGATAAAGGTGCGTCTGTAGATTTACCTTATTTACCACCTCAAGTAATATTTGAACAAATAACTCTAAAAGACTACTATAACACCAATTGGGCAAATAGGCTAGAGATAGCTACTGTAGAAGAGAAAGACAGAGTTAAGGATGTAAATTATATTATAGATTTTATGGGCAAAGATACATTTGACATAAACACCTCAGAAAGCTTTGCAACATTTATAGAAAAGTTTAGACTGACTGAAAAAAGTGATAAGTATCTACCTAACGATGTGATAACTAATTTGCTTAGCAAAGATGAAATTATTAACACCAACCAAAAAACCATAGATATCTTAGTTAAGAAGATAAGGGATTATTTTGGTGTGGACAAAAATGGCATAAGCGATGACGAAAACGAAGAGCGAAAATTAAAGGCAAAACCAGAGATAGAAAAACTACCATCTGTTTATAAAAATTTTCAAGATAAACAAAAACAACAAATTAATAATAATGAAGAAAATAATATACAGTTCAACTACATTGACACACCAGATAAGTTAAATAAAACTAAAGCTAAACATTCTTTGTTAGAACGACATAACACGGCAAAAGAAAGAATCGCTTTTTACCAGAATAATAAAAAAGCTAAAGAAATTAAAATTGCCATAGCACGTAAAATGACCAAAGGCAGAAGCTAATGATTAAAAAGATATTATTCTTAGTTTTTTGTATAATGTTTACTAATAACTCTGTTTGTTATGCAGATAACAATGATATATGGAGTGCCATAAAAGATGGTAAATATGATATTACAAAAAATCTTGTAAAAGATTTAACTGTTGAAGATACAAACAACATTTTATCTCAAAAAGATAAAAACTCAAATATACCTAATTTTAATAATGAGTTTTTTACAAGAATAGCAATGTTTAATAATAATATTGATGTATTGAATGCTGTTATAGATATAGGCGTTGACATTAACTATAAAAGCGGTTCCCGTGAATATACGGTTTTAATACACGCATCTCGCTATAACGAAAATATAGAAATTATAAAACGACTTATAGAGGCTGGGGCCGATCCACAAGTTAAGGCGGCAAATATGGCAACGCCTCTTGCCGTTGCTATCTATAATGACAACCCTCAGATAATGAAGCTGTTCATCAAAAAAGGGTTAGACATAAATGCAAAAGATAAATATGAAGATACACCATTTATAGAGATTGTAGAGACTAGTAGTAACATCGAAAGATTAGGAGAAATTATTAAATTAGGAGCAGATATTAATGCAAAAGGATACGAAGGAAGGACTGCATTGATGGTTGCTATAACTAACAAGCATTTAGACATTGCACGTTATTTGATTGAAGCAGGGGCTAATGTAAAGATTAGTGATAACAGGCGTAATACAGCGTTAGTATATTTAACAAGCTGTGGAATTGATGCTCCTGATATTGTACAAAAGATGATTGATGGTGGTATTGATGTTAATAAAGCAGAATGTGAAAAACCTTTAGATTTTGCTATTAGGCGCAATCTAAAAGAGACAGAAAAACTTTTGCTTAAAGCTGGAGCAAAAGTCAGAGAACCAGGC
>QKFK01000272.1 GCA_003252195.1 Rhodospirillales bacterium | reverse complement strand
CTAAATTTTTATCTCTCATATATGGAACCTCTGCTCCATATTCTTTAGCTATTTCAGCAATTTCCTCATCATCTGTGTCAACTAATATTCTATCAAAAATACCTGCATTTTTAGCGGCATTAATTGAATAAGCGATAATCGGTTGACCACAAAATTCTTTAATGTTTTTTCTAGGAATTCTTTTACTACCACCACGAGCAGGAATAATTGCAACAACACTCATTTTTCATTACTCACTTTTTTTATAACAAATACTCAAAATCATATATCTTGCAACCTAAATTCAAGTTATATCAATATGCTCCCACATTAATGGAGTTCCCGCTTTAATATCCATTTTAGCTTTCTTTCCATTAACAAATTCTGCAAATTTACACTCCAAACCACCAGCAGGTCTAATTGTATCTATATTCGCCCTAGGATTATCGACACCATCTAAATATTTAAATGCAATTACATCACCAGCTTTGATATCTTTAACTACCCATAGTGAAGGACGAGCCTTTTTACTTTCAAGTTCTTTAGACGTTGGTTCAAATGAAACTTTACCAATTACCTGCTTTGCTAAAGTCTTCTCCTCAATAGTTTGATACTCAAATGATTTATCTTTTTCATATGAGCGAATACAATCAACCATATATTTTAGCTCATCAGGCTCACGAGAAAAAGCCCAATCAAAACCACCTTCACCTTTTTCCATCTTAGAGATTGCTTCATTTCTATCTAGCATCAGATGTACTTCAACCACGCTTGCACCAAGCTTAACAGCTTCAAGTGGTGTAATATGAGGTGCCGTTGCTGATTTGCCCATCTCGCCTTGCCATAACGTATGATCAGATAAACCATAAACACTATTAAACAAACTACCCATAACAGGCATAGTTGCTAAATTAGCCTCTGCATGAAGCGCAGGATAACCACTATTGCAGTGAAGCATAATGATTTGACTATTACCTTCTCCTCTAATCGCATTAATAGCCTCAGAAAGCTCTGAATAAGTTGTCATGCCATTTGAAATAATTATTGGTTTACCTGTGCGAGCGATTTTTTTTACTAACGGAATATCAACCACTTCAAAAGAAGCTATTTTGTGCACTGGGGCATTTTGCTCTTC
This sequence comes from Rhodospirillales bacterium, assembly GCA_003252195.1. Lineage (GTDB taxonomy): Bacteria > Pseudomonadota > Alphaproteobacteria > QKFK01 > SZUA-500 > SZUA-500. The sequence goes on along the minus strand of QKFK01000272.1, from coordinate 8,463 downwards.
TAAAAAATCAACCGCAGTCTCATCAAATGGAGATGAAAACAAATCCAAACCTAAATCTGATGCTACTTTAGCCAATTTTGCATGCCATTCCCATGGAGTATACGCTTTTTCATAAAGGCGATATAAATTTTGCTCTTTCCATATACCCATTGCAGAAGAGCCAAAATTACGAGTTATAGTATCAGGCTTATATGTTTGTAATTTTACAGCATTAACCCCAGCATCTTTGGCTTCTTGAATAATTTTAACGGCTTTATCAAAATCTTGATCATGATTACAAGATAACTCCGCAATGATATAGCAAGGTTTGTTTGTACCAACTTCCGTCTTATTGATTTTAACTAAATTAGCCATGTTTTGTCTTTCCAAAAGAGATAACATTCCATATAATGTTTTAACATATTTAATAACCTTAATAAATGAATTTATCATGGCAAAAAAAATAATAAGTGAAAAATCTGCTTTAGAGCTATTTTCTAAAATATGCAAAAATGAGAAATTGGTGCTACAAAACCCTAGAAGCGGTTGCTTTGCACGAACAGATATTATGTGCCAAATGGCAAAAGAAGCTTCTATTGAGCCCATGATAATCAGAACCTCTTCTCGTGATATGATAAAAGCACCTCTTTTCTTTACTGATAAAGATAATAATATTGAAAAAACCTATGCAAATTGGGATTTTCATGTTGCAATGGCAATAAATGTTAAAGATAGTCATGGCAACATAAACCCATTAGTGTTTGACCCAGCCATGTATGATGGACCTGTAACGACATCTCAGTGGAAAAACACACTAGGCGTAGGCGAACAATTTCGTATAATCCCACACGAAGAAGGAATGGCATTTATCAGACATGATTATGCTAAAGCAAATACAGAAAATGCAGATAAAACTATGAAAAAAGTAAAAGATAATATCTGCGGGATAAATTATGTAAAAGTTCCATCTGTATGGGCTAAAGTTGCAAAAGCAAAAACTGAAAAAACAACTATTATTCAAACAATAAAAAATAAATATATAAACAGATGAAATTAACCAATAAACTTAACCTAAGCGTACCTTTATTATTAAGGCTAGTATATTCCTTTGCATTTAATGCGATGTTTGTGCTCCCTGTACTTATCCTTTATTACAATTCTAAGGGGTTATCAACTGGCGATTTTTTTATGGTGCAGTCCATATTCTGTATCGTCTCATTTTTAATTGAGATACCAACAGGTTATTTTGCAGATTTATACAGCAGAAGAAATATAATTATCATAAGTGTGGCATTATGGTTTATTGGCAATGTGGTAATGATGTTTGCTAATAGTCTTGCCATGTTTATCTTCTCAGAAACACTATTTGGTTTTGGCAGAGCCTTTTTATCTGGCACCTTGCAGGCATATTTATATGACTACTTAAAAAAACAAGGCAAAGAAGCTGAAGCCTTGAAGGAACAAGGAAGGTTAGAATCTTTTGGCATAGCAATCCTTGCTGTTACCTCCATAAGCGGTGGTTTCTTGTTTAATTATTCTATAATACTTCCACTTATAATCACGTCTGTATTTGGCGCTATTGCAATATGCCTAAGCTTATTACTACCAAACATAAGCGAAGAAAAACGCAATACAGATGGTAAAAGCAAGTTAAAAGACATTATAGATATAACAAAATTTGCTATTAATGGTCACAGCGAGATTAAATGGCTAATCTTCTATCCATCAATAATGTTTACATCTACCTTAATCATATTCTGGTTAATTCAGCCTATCAGTGAACATGCAGGCATTGACGCCAAATATTTCGGCTTCATTTTATGTGCCGGCTTCTTTGTAAAGTTCTTTTTCTCACATTTTGCCAATAATATAATGCTAAAGCTAGGTTTTTCGAAAAGCATTGTTTTAATGTTGCCATTAATGGTTCTACCATTTGCTTGTTTTTATATTAGCTCATCACACAGCCTAAGTATCGCAACAAATATATTATTTTTAGCTATCGCAATTTTAGCAATGTCGTTTGTCCACGGCTCTGGCAAAGCTATTTTTATTAGCCTTATTAATCACAGAGTAAAATCAGATGAAAGAGCTACTGTAATATCTGTGTTTGAAATGATGCAAAGAATTGTATCAACTCCAGCATTATTTTTCATGAAGCCTTTAATTGATTATGTTGGTATTGACGGGGCAATTATGATTGAAAGCACAATGTTAATAATAGCGATTATACCATTGATTAAACTATATAAATTAAATATTATTCGCTAATTATTTTTCTATCATAAAAGTAACAGGACCATCATTAATTAAGGCCACTTTCATATCGGCCCCAAACTCTCCTGTGCCCACTTTTACTCCCTCTGCCTCAACTAGTTTTATAAAATATTCATATAAAGGTATAGCCTCATCTGGCTTGGCGGCATTTTCAAAACCAGGGCGATTACCCCTTGTACAATCACCAGCGAGAGTAAATTGAGAAACAATTATAATCTCACCCCTAATATCCTTTATCGATAGGTTCATCTTATCATTTTCATCAGTAAAAACACGCAAATTAACCAGCTTTTTTGCTAAAAAATCAGCTTTATCTTTAGTATCTCCCTTTTCCACACCAAACAGCACCAAATACCCCTGTTTAATTGATGATTTTACTTTATTATCAATAGTTACAGAAGCCTCTGACACTCTTTGAACTAGCATTTTCATATAAATTATCTCCGTTATTTAATTACTCTAGCGATAGTTAAAACATACACCTTATTCGCACCATTTTGCTTTAAAACTTTAGCGCATTCATTAACCGTTGCCCCTGTGGTTAGCACATCATCAACCAAAATAATATTTTTTCCATTAACATTTTTAAGACTATTAATCTCAAAAGCATTTTTAACATTCTTTAAGCGTTGCTTTGCTGTGCATTTAACCTGAGGCTTAGTGTTGATTGAACGTAACAGCAAGCTGTTATCACATTTAACCGATGATATCTTTGATAATTCACCTGTTATCAAAGCAGATTGATTGTATTTTCTAAAAAATATTCTTTTTCTATGCAATGGCACAGGGACTAACAAATCAGCCTCATTCCAAAAATCGCCTCCTGCTCTTAGAGCCATTTTAGCTAGCAATGGTGCTAAATCAGTTCTGTCCTTAAACTTAAATGGCAGGACAATTTTTTTTGCAGCATCATTATATACTAGAGCAGAGCGAGTTAAATCAATATATGTCTTCTTAGTTTTGGCACACTCACCACAAATAAAATCGCTTGATGTAACAGCTGTTTCAATCGGCGTGCCACATATTTTACAATATGGAGATGAAATAAAATTAAGTTCACCATAACACTCACCACAAACGCCACTATCTTCAACAATTTTACCGCAAGAAGCACATCTATTTGGCAAAATAGCATCAAATATAATCTTAAATAAATTGAATGTTTTTTTTAATATATGCATAGCAACTTGTTTTATTAACACTTTAATAAGCTAGTTCATTATATGATTAAGATAATATATAAACCATTAAATTTGTTAAAGATGATGAAAAAGATATTAGTAGCATTATGTATTGGAACGATTTGCGCATGTAGCTCTGCGGGTAGCTTTATTGGCACAGGAATGAGCGTTGATTTTGCAAAACCTAGTCCATGGGGTGATAAAATCATTGATGGATCTCAAATATGTTCAATAGATGGCGGAGTTGGAGCGACCCCTCCACTAGTTATTAGAAACGTACCTAAGGGTACTAATGCGTTCATTGTTGAGTTTAACGACGCTGATGATTTAAGTTTAAGCTATGGCGGTGGGCTTGGCACGATAGCCTATAAGCATGATGGTAGCGATACAGCATGGTTATTACCTGTTAAGGGTGAAACACCTAAAATGCCAGAATTTGCTTTTATATACAATCCTCATAGATTTAACAATGTTAATGGCTCTGGTTACATGCCCCCATGTAGCGGTGCAAAAAAGCACCATTATTTTGCAATTGTAAAAGCGGTTGATTTATCTATTACTCCAGCATCTAAGAATGCAGTGGTGCTAGACACTAAAGAAATTGACTTAGGCGTGTATTAATGAAATATAAGCTCGCTTTAGTATCCATCTCTGTTTCAGTTTTTTTATATGCTTGTGCAAATTATGAAGATTATTCATATGCACCAAACAAAAGTCCATCAGGGATTGTATCATCATCATCAATGCTAAATGTTAAATTGCATGACAACAAAGAATGGAACGGACGAAAAATAAAACCAGAAAATCTTTGCAATAAAGATGGTGGAAAGAACGCATATTCACCAATTATAGAAGTTACAGATATACCTAAAGATGCAAACTATATTATAGCTGAATTTAACGATGAATCTTGTGATAAATTAGCGACCAATGGCGGATTAGGCTCTATTGGCATGAACTATAATGGCGGTAGAATCTTCTACATTCAAGAAATTGGAAGCGAAAGCCCTAATCTTCTACCTCATATGAGGCGCGAGGCTCGTCACAAAGGAATAATTGGTGAAGATGGGCAGATAATATATCCATCATGCACAGGAGATATAACACCCCCACAGCAAAACACAACAGATGACATGCAAACATATCTAGCCCCATGCTCTGGCAAAAAGCACCATGAATATTCTGTAACTATCAAGGCTGTAAAACGTGGCTGGCTAAGACGCAAAAAAGGTGAAAAAGTCTTATCAACTGGCTACATATCCCTTGGCAAAGATTGAGTATCTAATACCTACATTAGTAAATAATCTTTAATACTTAATGCCAAAAACTAAATACAACATTGTAGGCATAAAAATAGTTACAATAACTATTAATGACATAACAATTTTATGCGATGTGAAATAAGATATTTTTTTACTTCTTGGTAAACCTAAATATCTCACAATAAATATAAATATTGGTAATGTTATATACCCAATATAACTATATTTGCTTACAAAACTAAACAAAACAAAACCGAAATTACAAAATAAGTATTGCAGAGAAATTGTATCTAAACTAATACGAATACAAGATAGTTTTTCACTTTCTCTTATGCCGAATACGTGTACAGGAAGAGATACAAAAGAGTATGTTATTAGCACATGTATGATAAAGTGTATGACACTATATAAAGATAATTTTTCTATAAAACTAATTTTGTCATTAATATTATAAAATAAATAAAACAAAAAACTCCATGTAGTAACATCTAGAATTACACGCCCAATAGCATAATCTTTAATGACAAAATACCCTATAATTGTTCCATATATAAATAAGAAAAACAGCCAACCAATACAAAAATTATAAAAGCCTTTAGAATTATATATATCTTTCATTTTTTCTTCTATATTAAGAACCATATCAACCTCACATTTAAAACTTTAAAAATATCTAATATACAAAACAGCAGAAACACCTGCTATTCACGCACAAAAACCTGCCAAAATACTTATCAAAATTTATATTAAAAGAAAATCCTCATACCCTCTTTTTATAACATTACAAGCTTATATCACATGTTTTAATAAGCTACAACTTATGCAAATTTGTATAGCTGGTATGTTGCAAAATATTTTACTGCCTAAAGGTTATAACAAACAACCCCAGCTTAACAAACTGGGGTTATTGTTAGTTATAACGAAATATATCTATTATTTTATTTAAGCACTTCTGCTAAAGTTTTGCCTAATTCGGCAGGGCTGTCAGAAACAACAATACCTGCTAAACGCATAGCTTCTTTTTTATCCTCAGCAGTGCCTTTACCGCCCGATATGATTGCACCTGCGTGCCCCATTCTTTTGCCTTTTGGAGCAGTAGCACCTGCAATAAAGCCAACAATAGGCTTTTTGTTCTTTAATGAGCGATAAAATTCAGCAGCTTCTTCTTCAGCAGAGCCACCAATTTCACCAATCATAATCATTGCATCTGTTTCATCATCTTGCATAAACAAGTCAATAATATCTATAAAGTTAGTCCCATTAACAGGGTCACCACCAATACCAACACATGTTGACTGCCCCAAACCAACCGCAGTTGTTTGAGCAACAGCTTCATAGGTTAATGTGCCAGAACGTGAAACAATACCAATTCCGCCTTTACGGTGAATATGGCCAGGCATAATGCCGATTTTACACTCATCTGGTGTAATTACACCTGGGCAGTTAGGGCCAATTAATCTGGTTTTTGAACCTTGCAAAGATCTTTTAACCTTCACCATATCTGCAACAGGAATTCCTTCTGTAATACAGACTACAAGCTCAATTTGAGCATCTATAGCTTCTAAAATAGCATCACCAGCAAATGGAGGAGGAACATATATCACACTTGCATTAGCATCTGTTTTTGCTTTTGCATCGGCAACAGTATCAAAGACAGGCAAACCCAAATGATTTGAACCACCTTTACCAGGGGTTACGCCCCCTACCATGGCTGTGCCATAAGCTAAAGCTTGTTCACTATGAAAAGTACCCTGAGCGCCAGTAAATCCTTGGCAGATAACTTTTGTGCTTTTATCTACTAATATTGACATCTAGCATTCTCCTTTATTTACAACGGTTACAATTTTCTCAGCGGCATCAGCTAAATTGTTTGCTGAAATAATATTAAGCCCAGATTCTCCAAGAATTTGTTTACCTTTTTCAACATTTGTGCCTTCTAAACGCACAACCAATGGAACTTTAAGCCCTACTTCTTTGGCCGCAGCAATAACGCCTTCGGCAATAATATCGCAACGCATAATTCCACCAAAGATGTTAACCAAAACACCTTTAACATTTTCATCTGATAAAATCAGCTTAAATGCAGTTGTAACCCTTTCTTTAGTAGCACCACCACCAACGTCTAAAAAGTTTGCAGGATCACCACCATATAATTTAATAATATCCATTGTAGCCATAGCAAGACCTGCGCCATTAACCATACAGCCGATATTACCGTCTAGCCTGATATAATTGAGCTCGTTCTTGGTTGCTTCTAGCTCCATAGCGTCTTCTTCATCTTCATCACGCATGCCAGCAACATCTGTATGACGATATAAAGCATTATCGTCAAAGTTCATTTTAGCATCTAAAGCAACAATTCTATCATCACCAGTAACCACGAGCGGATTAATCTCAACCAATGAAGCGTCTAAATCTATAAAAGCATTGTACATTGCCATCATAAACTTTACAGCAGAACCAACCTGTTTACCACTTAAACCAAGCGCAAACGCAAGTTTTCTAGCTTGAAACGGCATTAAACCAACTGCTGGGTCAACCGCTTCTTTAATAATCTTCTCCGGAGTTTCGGCAGCTACTTTTTCAATTTCCATTCCGCCTTCGGTTGAAACCATAAAAGTGATTCTTGAAGTTGCTCTATCAACTAACATTCCAAGGTATAATTCTCTTTTGATATCACAGCCTTCTTCGATATAAACACGTTTTACTTCTTTACCATTTGGGCCTGTTTGGTGAGTAACAAGTGTCTTTCCAAGCATTGCCTTAGTGTTTTCAATAACCTCAGCAACAGATTTAACAACTCTAACTCCGCCTTTTTCACCAGCTTCTGGCTGAACAAACTTGCCTTTACCTCTACCACCAGCATGAATCTGTGATTTAACAACAAACACATTACTAGAAAGCGTAGAAGCAACTTTACCTGCATCATCAGGATTAAAGGCAACGCCACCATTTAATAAATCAACACCATATTTTTTAAGTAATTCTTTGGCTTGATACTCATGAATATTCATAAAAAACATCTCCGCTTTTATTAACAAAAATTTATAAGAGACTATGACATAAAGTATTCCTTGTCTATAGCCCTAGTGTTATTAAATAAAAAAACTATAGAATAAATATTAAATTTACAAAAAAAGATATTACATGTAGATTAGTAGTAATTAGTTTTTTTATTGTTTTTGAATATTTTAAGAGGAAAAATCATGAGTCAAGCATTAGCCAAACCAGCAAACCGCTCTCTTAGCAAAACTGAGACAGTTAAAGACCAAGTATATGTTACTGTATATGTGGCTAAGCAATTATTTGGTATTCCAGTTGAAAAAGTACAAGATATTCTAATACCTGAGAAAATTGCTGATATTCCATTAGCTCCAGATGAAATCGCAGGTGCAATCAACCTCCGTGGTAGAATCGTTACCGTTGTAGATGTTCGCAAACGTCTTGGCTTACCAGACGAACAGAATAGCAAGAACATGTGCACTACTGTAGAAATCGGTCACGAGTTATACAGCCTTAAAGTTGACGATGTTGGCGTGGTTATTAATTTACCACTAAACCGCATTGAGGCTAATCCTGCAACATTAGAACCTCGTTGGCGTAGCATTTCAAACGGTGTTGTTCGCTTAGATGGCGAGCTAATGATTGTACTTGATATTGAATCATTAATTAAATTTAGTAACTAATGATAACACAACAAAAAGCCCTCTTAAATGAGGGCTTTTTTAGTGGATTAAAGCATAATACCAATTGGAATGTTACCACGC
>QKFK01000164.1 GCA_003252195.1 Rhodospirillales bacterium | reverse complement strand
ACCCTTTCGTAGGAAGACAACGCTCCAAGGAAGTGAACTGCGACCTCTATCTGTACTAAGCCTATTATCCCACATGGCTTGTGAGATAACAAGTTTTTTATACGGTTTCCTTTAAAAAATACCGTAACTTTATTATACGAGGAATGACGTAAATGTACACACAGGAACAAATTGAACTCTTAAATCGTGTTAATTCCCTTGCAGAACAGGCAGGCTCGCAAAATAAGGCTTGTGAGCTTTTAGGAATAGCTTGTGAGCTTTTAGGAATATCAGCTGCTGTTATGTCCTCAATTAAGAATGAAAAATACAAGGGTGACGTTCAAGGTGTATTTAAAAAGCTTGGTGAATACTTCGGAGTTAAAGCAGAGGCTGAGCAAAATTATACTGAAATATCCTATGCGAATACACATATTTCAACGCAAGTCTATGAAATTATTAGAATTTGTCAGGTTAAGGGTGGACTTGCAGTAGCTTGTGGAGATGCAGGAATCGGAAAAACTAAGGCTGCTAAGCAATATATAAAAGAGCATTCAAACAGCATTTTAATAACCATTAATCCCTGCTTAACAAGCATTAAAAGCATTTTAAAGGTTATTGCTGAAAAGGTTGGTGCAACTCCTGAAAAGTCAAGAGATGAGCTTTGGTTTTCAATTGCTAATAAGCTAAATGACGGAATGGTGCTAATTTTTGATGAAGCCCAGCACCTTACTCTAAAAACTATTGAAGTCCTCAGAAGCTTATCAGATTATTTTGCTGACAAAGGTCAGACCCTTGGGATTGCATTTATCGGAAATCTTGAAACAGTAAACCGCATGGGTAGTAAAAAAGCTGAGTTTTCACAGATTTCTAACAGAACAAAGCAAAAGACAGTTTATTCCACTAAGCAAATTCAGAGAGACGATATTATTAAGCTTTTTCCTATCCTACAGCAGGAGCATAAAGAGCAGGAAATTGATTTCTTATGGCGAGTGGCACAATCTCCACAGGCTATGCGTGGAGCAATTAATCTCTTTAGTAATGCTTATGATAATGAGAATTACACCTATAAAGGCTTGGTAGCGATGGCTAAACACATGGATATATTGGTTTAGGGGTGAAAGTTAGAAAAATAAATTTTTCTAACAGCGAGTTTTATGTTTTTCGGCATAAATTATTGCCGAAATGTTGCAAGCAACATCACAAAAAAACGTCGCAATTCGTTTGAAAGGAATGGTCTTTGTCTATGAAAAATGGAAAGAACCCAACACGAGCTCAGAAAGAACTTCTCAACTATTATCGTTTAAATCCTAATAATTGGTTTGTTGTAAAGCAATCTCATGAAACAATGCAAGTTGTTCATCGGCACACAAACACGCTTAAGACATTAAAAAAAATGGAGGCTTAAAATGAAAAGATGTTTAATTAGTATGAAAAATTTCCTTATTTCTTTTGTTGCTGGAATGATAACATATGGGTTTTTGCAATCAGCTTATGAATTTAGCACAAATCGGCAAGGTCGCTTTGGTGGAGAGGTTCTTATAGTTCCTCTGATGATTTGTTTAATACTTATTGGTTTCAATTTTGGACGTACATATTGGAAAGAAAAAGAAGCAAGGACACTCGTTAGAAACAGCTTTAAACAAGGTTATTCTATCGGAGTATTAAAAACAATCAATGAGAAAATTCAGCAGCCGGAGCGTTAAGCTCCTCCTTAATGCAACCACCAATATGGTGATGGTCACAAGTCCATTAAATGCAGAGTGAGGAAATAATCCATAATAAAATTGGAGGGAAAATGGTGACTACTATACTAGATATTAAAAATGCGATTGAAATAACTAAGCGTTTGCTTGATGGGAAACAAGTTATATTAGGCAGTAAAATTTGGGATAATATTTATAAAATTCAACTTGAAGCACTTGAAAAGAAATTAGCTAATCCTGTTGTTGAAAGTGAACATGAGGGATTAACATATTATCATTGTCCCAATTGTGAATACCCCATGAGTATTAACGAGCCAACCCCCGAATTTACAGCTAATTATTGCAATAATTGCGGTCAAGCTTTAGATTGGAGAGATAAAAATGACTAAAGCCGAATGGATAAAAGCTGAAAAAGCATTATCAAACATTTATGGATATGTAAAGCTTGAGGTAGACGGATACACATTAACAATTTCTTTAGAACGCTGGGGCAAGTATAGTCTAGCTATTGTTGTATATGTAAACGGGTTATTAAAAGGCGAATGGCTTGCAAATGATTGTGAGGAACGTCGCAGATTTTTTTGTAAAAGAGAAAAATCCTTGCTTAATGCAAAACAAAAGGCAATTTTTAAAAAGCAATCTAAATCTTTTCAAAAGAAATTTGCAGAGGAACATAAGCTTACATATACTTACTACGAGCCTAAATGGAAGTCATTTAATTCGATGAAAGCACATCTTATAAAAAACAATAATTCAATTAAAGTAATAGAAATTGTTGGGTCAGGTGAATAACACCTTTCCTTAATGCAGCTCCCCATCGGGAACGGTCACAAGCCCATTAAATGCAGAGTGAGGAATGATATTAATAATTAGTTGGAGGTATATTATGACAAAATCAAAGAAATTAACATCTAAATCAGCAGTTACAATTCCTAAGGACTTACGCTTTGAAGCAGGGTTTACTGGTGGAATGGCTGTTGATATTGAACCAGTTAAGGGTGGAATACTAATCAAGCCACATTTGCCTACTTGCCGTTTCTGTGGGTCTATTGAAAGCGTTGATACTTTAAAAGGTATGGAAGTTTGTGCTAAATGTGCAATTGAGCTAAAGAAAGAGGTGGAACAGAAGTATGCAGGATAAAATTACTCGCTTAGTTGAAATCAAAAAGCTTCAAGCTGAATTAAAAAC
>QKFK01000271.1 GCA_003252195.1 Rhodospirillales bacterium | reverse complement strand
ATTTCTTGCTTCTGTTAATGATGATGCTAAAAGCGCAAAATTATCAGATGAGCTTGATTTCTACAAAGGTCTAGTTAAGTTTTTTGCTTAGGCTTCTTTATAAAAAAATAAAAAACGGTGCTTATTTTTGAGCGCCGTTTTTTTTGTTTCTATCAACGTAAATTTCTAGATGAAATAACTATGGTTATTTGGTGGCGTGTAAAGTTGATGGTTGGTTAGTGTTAAAGAAAAGCCCACCTAGCAAGCGCAAAGTTATCTGCAGTGGTATCAAAGGTGTTGTTGCTTATGAGGTAAATGATTGGTAAGTGTAGAAACTGTGAGTCTTTTTAATATGGCGTTGTTATGAAAAATTATTAAGGACTTACTTGTATGGAGCTCAACATTTTAACAGATAGAAGTTTGTTAGTATCTCGATATAATTTGTGGTGAAAAATAGGTTTGGGGAATGATGTGATTAATGGAGCGACAATTATTCTCCACTTATCTGCCTTTCTGTTCTTTCTTAATCATATCCATCAGGAAGTCACGCAACGGATTATCTTTTGGGGGCTCTGTGCGACTAGGCATGCTTTTATATGATGTATCAACGGCTAAGCCATCTTGCATTCTGTAATACATTTTATCATTCAAGAAACCATGGGTATTTTCAGATAAATCAATAAATTTACCAGTTTCTAGATATGAAACATCATCGCCTAAATAGTTTTTCCCATTATAAGAGCAAATAGCATCTGCCATTTGTTTGGTATCTAAACTACGTTCAAATGTAAATTCATCTGCTGGTTTGAAGCTAAGTTGGTTAACATGATTGGAGCCCTCGTACGCTGCTTTCATATCATTATTGTCATACCAAGCATCAAAAGCTGCCTTCATTTTATTATCTGGAGCTTTTTCGTAAGCATCAGCAATGTATCCAAATGTTTTTTTGAAGGCTTCTAGCGGGCCCGCAAAACCTCTTTCTGCCATGTCTGAGCATATCATCATCGTAAAGGCTTGAGCGTCGGCCTCCATCATGCGAGAGCAGATTGTTTGGCTTTTGATATCGTTTTTTCTAAAGTTATAAAAATCACTGCCACCGTTTATGTATTGTCTTGAATGGCGCATCTCATGGATTAGCCCAAAAATCATTTCATCGTAAGATAGATTCCTATCCATTGCGATGCGATGTTCTTTATCTAAGCATATGCTACTTTTGCCAGGAGTGTCTAAGCTAAATGAATATCCACTATGAACAGTTTGGTGAAATAATTTGCGCCCGTGAGGGTTTCTGCAAATCTCTACCAATGCTTCTAATAGATTATCTCTTTGCTCTCTGGTTGGTTCTGTCATTTCTAGCCTTTTGAACCTGAGCCGTAGCCATAACCACAATATTTTGGTGGTTCATATACCACAATCTTTTTAACACCACGGAATTTTAAGGTTGATGCACCGCGAGAAATTATGCCGTCGCCATCAGGTAATTTGTCATGGCGAGATTGATATTCTCTAACATCTCTTAAGCTCATTCTAATTCCGTTATTAAAGGCCACATTCCAGCCATATAAAGATGGACCAGTGTGAATATGAATAATATCACGGCCTTTACGTCCTTCAAACTCTGTGCTTTCTTGCCCATTTGTAAAGATAAAGTCTTTAGGTGCTTTTTCTTCTTTATGGTCATAATTGCCAATACCAAAGAAGCCTGCATCAGCCCATGATGTTAAATAATCTTCTACCTCGTCATAAGCTCTTTTATTTACAACTACTTTAGTCGCGCCTGTAAAGTGTAAAATATCATCGCCCATACCCACAATCATACACGCAGAGTTGGTTGGTATATGAATAATTCTACCAGTGTAATTTGCCAAGGTTAATGTGGTTGTGTCTCTAACTATCAAACCCCAATCATCTAGATTGTAAATGCCCAATGCAGATGTGATAAAATGACAATCTTGTTCTGTTTGGGTTAGTTGTGTTTTGTCATCAGGGATATATATTTTATTCACATCGCCAAATGAAGATGGCGCAACTCCAGGAGAGATTAATAACCCATCTCTAACAGTATTATTTGATATTTTTGGCAACGAAATAGTCTTGCCAGCTTTGCCAGCTAACGAAATTACGTTGCTTTGATATATGATTAATTGGAAGTTCTCAATATCTTCAAGGTAGTCATAATCCACCCATAAAATATTGCTTTTTTCGTTGAACTCATATTTACGCTTGCCATAGCCCCTTGAGTAACGGCGAGAGTTTTTCTCATTTAATGAATCCATATATTTTGAAGTTGTTTTTTGAACCTTCAATGAGGTTCCGATAATGTCAGAGCCAATGCGTTCCATTTGGTTGCCTTGCTCATCAGTAACAATCTCAACTTCTTGATATTCTATCTCTTCTGATGCTGTGCCGTCAGTTGCTTCTTCAACTACAACTTCTTCTACATATTCCACTTCATCAGCATCTTCAATTAACGTGTCTTCTAATAAAGCCTCGATATCTTCCATATCAAGAGAACCAGTGTCTTGATTATATGCTTCATCTTCAATAGATAGTGCATCTTCAATAATATTTTCTGGTTCTTTAGTTTCATTTTTAGAAGGTTCTTCTGCTTCTAAATACTCTTCAATTGAAGGGGTTGTTTCTTCTACAATATCGGTGGCTTCTTCGATAGCTTCTTCTGTTTCTTCCTCAGCCTCAATAAGCTCTATTACTTCTTCGGCTTCTTCAGGGGTGTTATCTACGATTTCTTCAACTAATTCTATCTCTTCATTATCAGTTGTTTCTTCTTCTACAACCTCTTCGATATATTCAAATTCTTCAGCCTCTGCTTCGTTATCTTCTATTTCGATAACTTCCTCAACATACTCAATTTCTTCTTCGTCAGCGCTTGTAGTTTCTGTTTCTTTCTCATCTTCAATGAGTTCAACAATATCTTCGCTCTCTTCTTCTGCAGATATTTCTGCAACTTTTTCCTCAATAATCTCTTCTACAAGTTCTGCTTCGTCACCAGCAGGTTCTTCCTCTGTCTCAATTACTTCTTCAATAACCTGAATAGGCTCATCGTTTTCTATTTCTTCAGCTTCGGCTATTTCCTCAATAGGTTCGTCAGCCACTTCTGCAATGGAGATGTCTTCGCTAACAGATTCTGTTTCTTCTACTTCCACAACTTCTTCGATTGTTTCAGAAGTATCTTCTGTTTCTTCTTCGGCTTCTTCAACGACTTCTTCAACATATTCGAACTCTTCGCCATCGGCAGGTTCTTCCTCTGCTTCTACGACTTCCTCTACGTATTCGAACTCTTCTCCGTCGGCAGGCTCTTCCTCAGCCTCTACCACTTCTTCAACATATTCGTATTCTTCGCCATCGGCAGGCTCTTCTTCTGCCTCTACGACCTCTTCTACGTATTCGTATTCTTCATCTTCGGCAGGCTCTTCTTCCACCTCTTCTACAACTTCTTCTACGTATTCGTATTCTTCACCGTCGGCAGGCTCTTCATCTACCTCTACCACTTCCTCTACGTATTCGAATTCTTCACCGTCAGCAGGCTCTTCTTCTGTTTCCACGACTTCTTCTGCGTATTCGTATTCTTCACCGTCGGCAGGATCTTCATCTACCTCTACCACTTCCTCTACGTATTCGAATTCTTCACCGTCAGCAGGCTCTTCTTCTGTTTCCACGACTTCCTCTACGTATTCGAATTCTTCACCGTCAGCAGGCTCTTCTTCTGTTTCCACGACTTCTTCTGCGTATTCGTATTCTTGACCGTCGGCAGGCTCTTCCTCAGCCTCTACCACTTCTTCAACATATTCGAACTCTTCGCCATCGGCAGGTTCTTCCTCGGCTTCTACTACTACTACTTCTTCTTCTTCTTCTTCTTCTTCTACATATTCGTATTCTTCGCCGTCGGCAGGATCTTCATCTACCTCTACCACTTCCTCTACGTAATTCTTCGCCGTCTTCTTCAACGACTTCTTCTATATACTCGTATTCAACCTCTTCTTCATCAGGTAAAGGAGGAGCTACAGGAGAAGGGGTGATCTTCTGCCTTGCTGTTTCGTTTGTGATTTTTTCTTCTTCTGCCATTAAACGCTCCTAAAAACTACTACATAAAGATATACAATTTACATCTATAGAACAAATAAAAATTATAGAGGAAAGATAATTCTTACTCGTAATCCACCAAGAGGGCTATCTTGAAGCTCAATATTGCCTCCATGAGACATTGCAATATCTTTTGCGATGGTCAACCCAAGTCCAACTCCTCCTGTTTGAGTGTTGCGAGATGAGTCAATTCTAAAAAATGGTTTGAATACATCATATCTTTTGTTTTGAGGGATGCCAGGGCCATCGTCATCAACTAATATTTCTAAATATGCACTTAGTTTGTTTACGCTTACCTTGGCGTGATCTGCATAGCGGAGAGCGTTAGATATGATGTTGGAAACACAACGCCCAAACGCGTTTGGTCTGATTTCAATCTCTATGGGAGTAGCTGCATGTAGTTCAACGTCTTGTCCACCACGTTTTATTCTTTCAACTATTGATTTTACAATTCCAGATGCATCATTTATAGAGCTTTTTTCAGCACCTTCACCTTTTGCAAAAGATAAGTAACCATCAACCATGCGCTTCATTTCAGCCACGTCTTCATTTAAGCCCTGCACATCATCATTATTGCCCATCATAGCTAATTGCAATGTCATGCGTGTCAGCGGTGTTCTTAAATCATGAGATACTCCTGCAAGCATCTGAGTTCTTTCGAATAATTGCTTTTTAATACGTTCTCTCATCATGATAAATGCTTGACCAGCTTTTCTAACTTCGGACGCGCCTTCGGGTTTGAATTTTTTTATGTCTTGACCTTTACCAAAGCTCTCTGCTGCTTCTGCGAGTCTTGCCACAGAACGGACTTGGTTTTTCATAAACAGACCAGATATCGCAAATAACAATGTTGTTAAAAGACATGACATTCCAACAAGAAGTAGTACGGAATCACTGAAAATCTTTTTTTCTGATAGGGTAACTTCTAGCAATCCTTCGGGAATGGATACTTGCACCATAACTTGTTTTGAGCTGACACGGTTTATTGAATATTGTCCCATTTGTGCATGATCCAATGCTTCTGCAAGTGCATTGAATAAAATATTGTCGGCAATTTCTTCGCGGTCATCTTGCAATGCCTTGTCAGGGGATAAACTGATATCAAGTGAGAGATTTTCTTTAGCGATAACGAAAATCCAGTCGACGTTTTCTTTTCCTGGGAAGGTGTGCATTAAAGTTACTACGGTTGAAATCTCCCCAACTACATTATTAGCCAAGCGCATGGCTATTCTTTTCCAGTGGTTGTTAAAAAACAAAGTTGCAGTTGCAAGTTGCAAGACAAGAACAGGAATGACAATAATCATGACTGATCTCGACCATAGCCCTTTGGGTAAATATTTGATTTTTACGTAGCGAAAAAAAGCTCTTTTGCCTTTTTTAGATTGTTGTTTTTGAGATTTTCCCATATTTGCGCCTAATCAGGTAAAATTTTATAGCCTTTACCACGGATAGTTTGAATATATCGTGGTATTTTAGTATCTGGTTCTATTTTCTTTCTTAAGCGAGTGACTTGTACATCCACAGTGCGCAAATTCTGGGTTGAGCCAATTTTTTCGCCAAGGCTCTCACGAGAAAATAATTTACCAGGGCTTTCTGCTAAAATGGCTAATAAGGTTTCTTCTGCGGGGGTAAGGTGGACCTTTGACCCCAATCTTGTGAGCTCTTTTTTTGCAACATTATAGAGGCATTCACCAAGTTTTAGCTCTGATAATGCAATGGATTTTTCTTTTTGAATGCGTTTTAGAACAGCATTTATTCTTAAAATTAGCTCCCGTGGCTCAAATGGTTTTGATATATAATCATCAACCCCAAGACTTAATCCATTAATTCTATCTTCCGTCTCGCCCATGGCGGTGAGCATGATGATTGGAATTTGGCTTGTTTCTCGTAAGTGTTTGGTAAAGCTTAACCCGCTTTCTCCTGGCATCATGATATCGACTATGAGCATGTCAAAGCTAAACTCAGAAAGACGTTTGCGAGCCTCGTCTGCACTAGATGCTGTACTAACAAAAAAGCCATTCTCTCTCAAAAATTTTTGTAAGAGTTTTATTAAGCGTTCATCATCGTCTATGACTAAAATATGCCTCTTTTCGCTCATAATAAATTCTCCTTATTAGAGCTTAAACTAAGCCTCGTTCATATATTTTAAGCCAGACTTCATATAGTCATAGCCAGTGATTACGGTTAATATTGCAGCTAACCACAAGAAAGCTTCTCCAAGATATGGGAAATATTCCCAGCCAGTTGTGCCGAGCAATAAAATAGGTAAGGCAATTAGCTGAAAAGTTGTTTTCCATTTTGCAAGTTTTGTTACTGGCATGCCAACATTAATTTCAGCTAAAAACTCACGCAAGCCAGAAACTAAAATCTCGCGGCACATTATGATAACCGCTGGAATTAGCCCATAATCTGATAGACGCTGTGAATATGCTAAAATTAATAAAACAGATGCAACGAGTAACTTATCGGCGATAGGGTCTAGGAACCTACCAAATTTTGATAGTTTGTTCATTGAGCGAGCCAAATATCCATCAAAAAAGTCTGTTATAGCAGCAAGGGCAAATAATACACATGCTGTGACATTTCCAATGTTATTTTCCCAATAAACGGTGGCAAATACAGCAGGTATAACCAAGATACGAGAAATGGTTAATATGTTTGGTAAATTAAACAATGCAAAATTCCTCAAAAAAATAAAACTACAGTAATTACAGGCTATTATATTATTATTAAAATCAAGTTACCAAGTTTATTTATTGATGGAAGAAATTATAAATTTTTTCAGCTAATGAGTAGTTTATGCCGTCAGCTCTGAGAAGTTCAGGTATTTTGGCGTTTTTAATACCTTCAACAGAACCAAAATGGTTTAGTAAAGCCTTTTTGCGTTTAGCTCCAACTCCAGTGATAACATCTAACGATGAACGTAAATTGTCAGCTGTTCTTTTTTTGCGATGAGTGCCAATTGCAAATCTGTGGGCTTCGTCTCTAAGTCTTTGTAAATAGAATAGCAAGGCAGAGCGCTCTGGCAGAGAGATATCGCTTTGCTCAATGGTGTGGAATTTTTCTTTACCTGCGTTTCTATCTGGGCCTTTAGATACCGCAATAACGTTGATATCAGCTATTCCCAACTCTTTAAGAATAGAGTGAACGGCGCTTAATTGCCCTTTGCCTCCATCTATTAAAAGTACATCTGGTGTGTTTTCGTTCTTGTTAGAGCCTTTAAATCTGCGGCGAATTACTTCTCTCATCATGGCAAAGTCATCGCCAAATATAGCTTCATTTTTTATATTAAACTTTCTATATGCTCGTTTGATAAAACCGTCTTCTCCTGCAACAACCATAGCCCCAATAGCATGAGCCCCTTGAATGTGACTGTTGTCATATATTTCAATTCGTTCTGGTGCTTTTGAAAGCCCAAAAAATATAGCCATTTCTTCTAAATTCTTTTTGTTGCCGATATATTCAGCTACACGACGTTCTATTGCCTGTTTTGCATTTTCTTTAACTTGTTCTAAAAGCTCTTTTTTTCTGCCTCGGCTAACATTTTTTATTTCTACGTTATAGCCTGATTTCTCGCTTAATAATTCAGATATTAAAGGAGCGTCTTCTATCTTCTCTGATATAATAATCTCTCGTGGAGCAGGGTGATCAGAATAAAATTGCGCGATAAAGGCTGATAAAATATCTTCGTTTTCATTGTCCTCTGTTTGCTTTGGGAAAAACGCCGCATTGCCACAATTTTGACCAGAGCGATAAAAGAAAAGTTGTACGCAACAGAGCCCACCTTGAGTGTGAATGGCTAAAATATCTGTGTCCTTTAGCTCGGCTAGAGATATATCTTGTCGATGTTGAATTTGAGATAAAGATCGAATTCTATCTCTTAGTTGAGCGGCTTTTTCATATTCCATATTTTTGCTGGCATGCTCCATTTCTTCGGCCAGCTCTTGTTGTAAATTGTTGTCGTCCCCTGATAAAAACTTTGAGGTGCTATCAGATAGTTTTTTATAATCTGTGCTTGAAATATAATTAACACATGGTGCTGAACAGCGTTTAATTTGATACATTAAACAAGGGCGAGAGCGATTTGCGAATTCACTATCACTGCATGAGCGAAGCATAAATGTTTTTTGCAAAATATTAAGAGTGGTGTTAACGGCGGTTGCTGATGCAAATGGACCAAAATATTGCCCATCAATTTTTTGCGCTCCCCGATGTTTGATGAGCTGAGGCCATTCATTATCTTTTGTTAAAAGAATATATGGGAATGATTTGTCGTCTTTTAGCAGGATGTTATATTTTGGGGCGAATTTTTTGATTAACTCACATTCTAGTAGGAGAGCCTCACTCTCGCTAGAGGTAACAATGAATTCCATTGCACATGTTTCTGCAACCATCTTTTGCAGGCGCATATTTAATTTTTCAATATGGGTATAAAAAGGCACTCTTTTGCTTAGATCTTTTGCTTTGCCAACGTATAAAACATCGCCACTTTCAGAAATCATGCGGTAAACGCCTGGTTTTTCTGGCAGAGTCTTTACCTTCTTTTTGATGAGCTCAACGCCTTTATTTATGTTCTCATAAGTATTTGTTGCCATCTCACTAATCCAAAATTCATGCGAATCCGTTAGAATTCATTCAAAAAAGAGGTTTTAATTAAAAAAACACCTCGTTTTTTCTTTGTACACAATTTCTGTGGATAAGTTTGTTGAAAAAAAGTTTCAAAAAAGGCTTACCCCACAAAAACACTACCATAACATCAATATGCCTAATTTTTAGGCATTTAATCTAAGTTGTTGATATGTAATAATATTATCAAAATAAAATTTACAAATTAAAATTTATATATAAAAAAATGTTTGTTTTATCTCTTTGTGGAGACGCTTTAAGTACTTGTGCAAAAACTACGCTTAATATCTGGCTTTTTAATAATTAATATGGACCTTAATTTTTTGTTAAACATTATCCTTTTTTATAAATAATTCTGCCCCAACTGATTTCACATCAGCAATAATATCGGGCTTTTCAACTCTCACTCTAACATTAAAAACTGTTTCATATTTCAAACATATATCGGCTATTTTTTTAGCCATAGTTTCAACTAGTTCAATATGGTTTTGTGAAAGTAACTCTTTTATCTTATTTACAATATCTTCATAAGAAACAGTGCCTTTAATATCGTCGTTGGCAATAGCTTCTTCTGGGAAGGTCGTTTCTGCCTCGATATTAATTATTACGCGTTGTTTTTGTTTTTTTTCTTCATCGTAAATGCCTATGCTTGCCAAAAGTTCAAGGTCAGATACAAGAATTTTACATTTGTTCATTTGCTCACCATAAATTACCCTAAGATGGGGTTGTAATACAACCTATCCGATTATTTTATAGCAAAAAATATGTTCTAGAGCAATATATACCTAGTTATATAATATTTTTATTAAGATAATAGCTCGGTTATAATATTTATATATCACAAGCTAAGGTTGTTTTAATGCTGTTAATGAATATGTGTTTGCTACTTTTGAAGATAGATAATGGTTGTTGTGTTATATCTTGCTAATCAATAATTTGGTTGTTGTAATTGGTAAAAGAAAAGGGCGCTTGTTGCGCCCTTTAACTTGCGGTTGTTTGCTTATCTTAAAGCTTCGCAGAATTTTTTAATTCTTGCGCATGCTTCTTCTAATTTTTCTGTAGAAGTTGCATATGAAATGCGGAAGTAAGGAGAAAGGCCAAAAGCTTCGCCTTGTACTGCTGCCACATATTCGCTTTCTAGCAACGCTTCTACAAAGTCACTATCAGTTTTAATGATTATGCCATTAGGTGCTTTTTTACCGATTAGACCTTTAATACATGGGTAAACATAAAAAGCGCCTTGAGGAGTTAAGCATGTGATGCCTTCAATGTCATTCATCTTCTGAACAACCATATCTCTGCGAGTTTTGAATGTTGCATTGCGTTCAGCTAAAAAGTCTAAAGATCCATTAAGAGCTTCTTCTGCAGCATATTGGCTGATAGAAGAGGTGTGAGAAGTACTTTGAGACTGAATTTTGTTGATTGCCTTTATAATATCTTTTGGTCCTGCAACAAATCCTACGCGCCAGCCTGTCATGGCAAATGATTTAGACACACCATTAAATACCAATGTGCGATCTTTTAAGCTTGGTTCAACATCTAAGATGCTAACAAATTTAATGCCGTCATAAATCATATGTTCGTAGATATCATCGCTCCAAATACCAACATGAGGGTGTTTTAATAACACGTCTGCGATTTCTCTTAATTCTTCTTTAGTATAGGCCATGCCTGTTGGATTAGATGGAGAGTTTAAGATAATCCATTTAGTTTTGTCGGTAATCGCTTTTTCTAGTGATGGGCCACGAAGTTTAAAGCCATCTTCTTCTGGGCAATCTACGATAACAGGAGTGCCTTCTGCTAACTCAACAATTGGAGGATAGCTCACCCAATATGGAGCTGGAATGATAACTTCGTCAGTTGGGTTAATAGTTGCCATTGCAGCGTTGTAAAGAGTTTGTTTGCCGCCACAGCCAACACAAATTTCTTCAATAGAATAATCTAAGCTATTTTCATTTTTGAACTTACGAGCAATAGCCATTCTTAATGATGATGTGCCAGGAACAGGGGTATATTTTGTATATCCAGCATCAATTGCTTTTTTTGCGCCATCTTTAACAAAATCTGGTGTATCAAAATCGGGCTCACCCACACCAAGAGAAATAACATTATGTCCTAATTTTTTTAATTCTTCTGATTTTGCTGTTACCGCCATGGTAGGTGACGGTTTAATAGCTAATAATCTATTGGCAATTTTTGTCATGATAGCTCCTCAAAAATAAAAGTATTTTTACAGAGCAAAAAGCTAAAATATTTTTTATGGCTTCTTGCTATAAAATATTAGCAACATATTTTTAGAATAATAGTAGAAAATAAAATTTGTTTTTTGCTTCGCACAAAGTTCAAGTTGTGTTCTGGTTTTGTTTGTGTTAGCTTGTGTAAAAAATAAGGGAAGCTCTTATGTCTGTAACTATACCCATGTACCAAAGGCCCGAATTGTTGGGTGACGCTGGTTTTGTAATGGCAACGGATTATAATCCTGCTGGTGATCAGCCACAGGCTATTTCTCAATTGGTAAAAGAGATTAAATCTGGCGAAAAAGACCAAGTGCTACTTGGTGTTACTGGCTCTGGTAAAACTTTTACAATGGCAAAGGTTATTGAAGAGCTACAGCGACCTGCGGTAATTATAGCTCCTAATAAAATTTTAGCAGCTCAATTATATGGTGAGATGTGTTCGTTCTTTCCTAATAATCATGTCGAATATTTTGTGTCTTATTATGATTATTATCAACCAGAGGCATATATTCCGCGTACAGATACTTATATTGAAAAAGACTCTGCTATTAATGAGCAAATTGATCGTATGCGCCACGGTGCAACACGCAACCTTTTAGAAAAAAGAGATGTTATTATTGTTGCATCTGTTTCATGTCTTTATGGTTTGGGTAGTGTGGAATCTTATTCGGGAATGGCATTTGCTATAAAGGAAGGTGATGAGGTCTCACAAGAAGCGCTGATTAGGCGCTTGGTTGAATTGCAATATCAGCGCAATGACATTAATTTTGTGCGCGGTATGTTTAGGGTGAGGGGCGATATAATAGAGATATTCCCATCTCACTATGAAGATAGAGCATGGCGTATATCGTTCTTTGGTGATGAGGTTGAAGAGATTAGAGAGTTTGACCCATTAACTGGTGAAAAAACCGCAATTTTAACAGATATTGTGGTTTATCCAGGTAGTCACTATGTAACTCCGCGCCCCGCTCTCTCTCAGGCAATGAAGGGCATAAAAAAAGAGCTTAAAGAGCGTTTGGAATATTTTAATGCTAACAATCAATTGTTGGAAGCTCAAAGGCTAGAACAGAGAACTCGCTTTGATTTAGAAATGATGGAAAGCACAGGACATTGTAAGGGAATTGAAAATTACTCAAGGTTTTTAACTGGCCGAAACCAAGGAGAAGCACCACCAACATTGTTTGAATATCTGCCACAAGATGCATTGCTTTTTATCGATGAAAGTCATGTTACCGTACCTCAAATTGGCGCGATGTATAAAGGGGACTTTTCGCGCAAAAGTACTTTGTCATCATATGGTTTTAGATTGCCGAGTTGTGTTGATAATCGCCCATTAAAATTTGAAGAGTGGGAAAGTATGCGCCCCCAAACAGTGTTCGTTTCTGCAACCCCTGGCCCGTGGGAAATGGAGCGAACAGGCGGGGCCTTTGCCGAGCAGATAATTCGCCCGACTGGTTTGCTTGACCCTGTTTGTGTGGTTAAACCAGCTAAAAACCAAGTGGAAGATTTGATGTATGAGGCAAAGCTTTGTGCTGATAAGGGGCAAAGAGTTTTGGTTACTACCTTAACTAAGCGCATGGCTGAAGATTTGACCGAATATTTAGGTGAGAATGGTGTTAGGGTGCGTTATATGCACTCTGATATTGATACACTAGAGCGTATTGAAATTGTGCGTGACTTGCGTATGGGGGTTTTTGATGTGCTAGTTGGAATTAACCTTTTGCGAGAAGGGTTGGATATTCCTGAATGCGCGTTAGTAGCTATTTTAGACGCAGATAAAGAGGGCTTTTTGCGCTCACAAACATCATTAGTGCAAACTATTGGTCGTGCAGCACGTAATGTAGATGGGAGAGTTATTTTATATGCAGATAAGGTGACTGGTTCAATGGAATATGCGTTGAGCGAAACATCAAGGCGTCGTGAAAAACAGCAAAAATATAATGCTGAAAATGGCATCACCCCACAAACAATTAAGCGCAAAATCACCGATGTCCTAAAAAATATCTGCGAGCAAGATTATGTAGATGTTAAGATTGATGAAAATATTCAAGAATTAACAGGTAAAAAACTAGCAGACACAATCAAAATGCTTAAAAAACAAATGATTGAATATGCAGCTGATTTGGAATTTGAAAAAGCGGCAAAAGTTAGGGATGAAATCAGTCGTTTGGAAAAGCAAGATTTGCTCCGTAAGGGGTAGATATTGTAGCGCTACATATTAGTTAAATAATAAGTTATGATTGCCCCGAATATACTTCCCGTTATCGTAAGGATAATATTTATACCAAAAGAAGCTCGTTTATAACGTTTCTATAACCGTTCTTTACGTTTTAATGAAAGAATGTTTTTAAGGCGCATTTTATATGAGCTCTTGGTGCTTTTTCTCTGTTGAATAAGCATCCAAGCAGATTTTTTACGCTCAATATCTTCATATTTATTTATGTTGCTGAAGCAAAGAAGAGTCTGGGCATGCATGTATTTGTCATGTGGTTCAAATCCATTTGCTGAATATGAATTCGCATTTTGAGATGGTGCCTGATTTAATTCGGTAATTATT
>QKFK01000098.1 GCA_003252195.1 Rhodospirillales bacterium | reverse complement strand
TATTTACCACCATTGCTCTTCTTTACTATCTCCATAACGCTTATTGCTGTGTATCATGCGTAATTTTTCTTTAATTATAGATTGTTGGTTTTTTGAAACAGCGTTCTTAATATAATTATCTTGCTTGCTATTGTTGCCACCACATTTATCACATTTATCTGAGCTGTTATTAATATTATTACTGCCCATATTGGTTCTTGGAGTATTATTATTGTTGTTCTGATCAGGTTTATCATTGCTTGATGAGGGAGGTGCAGAAGATTGGTTCGAGTTTGAGCCGCTTCCGCTTCCTTTGTTATCTCTATTATTGTTCCCATCGTTTTCTGGTGGCATCGATTGATTATTATTAGGGCTGTTTTTATCATTATTACCGCTCTGAGACACACCAGAACCATCGCTACCATCTCCACCATTGTTTTTTCTATCATCACTCTGTGGAGTTTGCCCCTGTCCTTGTTTGTTGCCTTGGTTATTATTGTCTTGATTTTGATTTAATAGCTCCTCAATTATTTTTTTGTTTGTAATTGCGTCCTCATTATTAGGCTCTATTTTGATAGCATTTTCATATGCAGTTATAGCGTCTGTAAATTTTAGTATAAAAGCGTATGAATTGCCTAAGTTATAATAATCATCTGATGTATTAGAATTATTTACTAGAATATCAATAGTTGCTTGATAATCTTTGTTATTATAAGCAGATACAGCTTTCATTTGATAATCAGTAAACGCTTGATACGCCTTATCTGGGTTGTTCTTTAATAGATATTGTTTGCCAATATAATTGGGATTAAGAAAATAGTATTTTAGCTCTTTTGCATTTAAATTATTTGGCAAAAGTAATAACACAAAAATTAACCCTCTTCTAAATGAGAGCGCCATTAATAATACAATTGGAATAAGGAAATATTTGCCAATAGATATGCCTGAGTTATTGTTTTTTATATTATCATCGGTTTCTGCAAATATGTAATCATACCAAGGTGCCTTTAATAATTCTGATATATCAGCATCCGATAATTGGTTGGCTATGACAAAATTTCCGCCACTTATTTTTGTTATTTCTTTAAGTTTATCAAAATCCACCCCAACAAAAATAGGTTGATTGTTTTTATCTAAAACATTATTGCCGTTTTTATCAAATATCACATCTCCATCTTTACTACCAACGGCCATAATAGATACCCTGCAGCCTCTTTTCTTTGCCGTTTTGGTTGCTGTCCTTGTTTCCTCAAAATGGGCACTAACATCATCAGTTATTAAAATTAATTCAGAATGTTTATATTCAGATAATTCTGTAAAATCACAGGCAAATTTTATTGCTCTAGCTGGATTAGACCCACCTTCTGGCATTATATCTGGGCTTAAAATAGATGTGAAGTCAGCAATTACTTTGTAATCTTTGGTAAATGGAGTGATAAGATAAGGTTCGTCACTAAAAACAACTAGGGCATTATTGCTAACATCAGCTTTTTTTATCATATCATTAAGCTTAAACCAAGCTAATGCTAATCTATTTGGAGTAACATCTGCAATCAACATCGATGGTGATAAATCTAATATAAAAATTCTTGGTATATAAGAATATGTTTTCTGGGCTTTGTCCCTGCCTTTTATTGAAGGATTTGCCATCGCTAGGACTAAACATAGGAAACATATCGAAGATAGAAAAACTAGCCAGTTTTCACGTCTTTTATCTTTTGTTGTGGTTATAAATTTTATTAGATGCTTATCACACATCTTTGACCAACAATTAACAGACGAAGCAGTTTTTCTTACTAAATAAGGTATGAATATCACTAGTGATAATAGATACAAAAACATAGGGTGTTGGAAATATATATCATTCATCATGCACCTCTACCGCAGTTTTATTTGGTTTGTTGCGTATGATGATTGATATGCAAGAGATAAAAATTAAGAGCATAGATAAAGCAATGAAGATATAAGAAATATCAATGTCTGAATTTAGATTCAACTCTTGTTGGTTTTTATCTTCTAATGAGTTTATTTCGTTATAAATTTCATTTAATTGTTCTATTGATTCCGCATTGTAGTATTTGCCACCACTTATTTCAGATATATCTCTTAATATTTCTTCATCTATTTTAATTTTAATTGCTTCTTTATGTTCTTCTTTTACAAAATCTAGAGGATTGCTGCTGCCAATAGCTATGGAATATACTTTAACATAAGATTGTTTTATTAATGTCTTAATATCACTAAGTTTTAGCTTGCTAGAGCTATCATTTCCATCGCTGATTAAAATTATAATTTTATCGCCTTCTAGATTTTTTATGGAGTTAACAGCTGTTGCTATCCCATCGTATAATGCAGTTTGGTAACCAGCAAAGCCAATTTGCAACTCACTTGTCATTATCTCTAGTGCTGTATAATCATATGTTGGCGCCACATAAAGCGATGCAAAGTCACTAAAAACTACCAATCCCATATTATCATTTTTGCGTTTTTCCATTAAAGATAAGCTGACTTCTTTAACGCCATCTATTCTTTTAATCCTGTTGCCATTAGCAGATAAAAAATCTGGAATAGCCATAGAGCCAGATATATCTAGTGCAAAAACTATGTTATGGGAATTGCGTTCATAGCGATATAATGAGCCTACATATTTTGGTGATGCTATTGCTATAACCAAAGAAAACCATGCAAAAAGATATGAAAAATATGAAATCCCATATTTATATGCAATATCTCTTTTATTCTGATTTTGTAATTGTATAAATTTAAAAAATGGAATGCGTAATGAATATCCTTTTATATCACGATATGGCTTAATTAGCATTCTAATTAAGAATGGCAAAGGTAACAATATGAGCAAATATGTATTTTCTATATAAAACATCACTTTTGCCTTTTTAGCCAATCAATGAGGTTGTTTTTTAATATAAAACTTGCTTTGTCATACTCTGCATATGTGGCAGATTTAATATAAGGTATTACATCAATTAACGTAACTAATTCATTGTTATTTAAATCTATAACTCTAAGATTGTTTAATTCCATCAACCAATCGTCAGCTTTAATTGAGCTGTATTTCTTACCTTTAATTTTTATAATAGCTTTACGTATAATTATAGATATTCTTGCTGCAAATTTTATAATATCTTTATCAGAGAGTAGCTCGCCATATATTTGGTTTATTTTATCAATTGTTATGCTTATGTATAATTTTTGACGTAGTTTTAACAATATTAAAACTAACAAAATACATAAAATACAGATACTTAAATATATAATTCCTTCAGGAATAGGAAATATTGGATTAAAACTTTTGTCAGGAATATGTATATCCTTCAGCGAAAGAAGAGCTTTTGCTATTTTCTCGCTGTTATCCATTTAGTTCCTTTTGTATAATTCAGAGCGGATTTTATCGCTAATTATATCATCTGTTTTTATTGAAATAAATTTAGCTCTATGATGTTGAGCAAAAAGCCTTAGTTTATCAAGCTTTTCAGCAAAGAATTTATTATAATCATCACACCATGATTTATCTTCAGAATTAATGGTAATAGATTGATTCTCATCACTTATTCTGTATACACCAGGAGGTGGTGCTTTATCTTCTAACACATCATGAACATAAACCATAACAGTCTCACTGTGAGATGATATATGAGATAATTGCCTTTCAGCCTCTCTGTCAAAATCGTAAAAATCACTGATTACAAACACCATACCTCCAGTTCGGGATATGCGTCTTATTTCAGCAAGTGCCTCAGCCATTGAGCTCCGATTATTTCGGTTATTTTCTTTACTAGCAATAGATAACGAATTAAAAATACCTAGTAATCTCTTGCGCTGGCGTTGCGGAGAGAATTTTTGTAAACCACCAGATGATAAAATAATTCCGCCTATTTTATCTCCATGCTCCAGACCTGCCCAACCTAATATTGCAGTTATTTTTGATGCTACAACACTTTTAAAGGCTTTTCTGGTGCCAAAACGCATTGAATGGCGCATATCTACCACAAACAATATTGGGCGTTCTTTTTCTTCCGAAAACAACTTGGTATATGGTTCACCACTCCTTGCCGTAACTCGCCAATCAATATTACGAATATCATCTCCAACAGCGTAAGGACGCACTTCCTCGAACTCCATGCCCCTTCCCTTAAATGGAGAGCGGTATGTGCCTATATGAGCGCTGTAAACTTTAGAATTGCTTCTAAAAAGAACTCCACTACTAAATTGGCGCATTGATATAAGCTCTTCGATGGAAACATTCACGCCTTCTTGATGAGCAGAGTGTTTGTTTTTATCGCCTATAAAGCTTTTTATAGTATGAGCAAGTTTATCAAACATAATTTGCACCTTATGGCAAAGGAACTCTGCTTAATAGCACATTAATAAAGCTATCTGCGGTTACGCCTTCTGCCTCAGCAGCAAAGCTCAAGATGATACGGTGACGAAGCACATCATGTGCAATATCATGAACATCTTCTGGTGACACAAAATCTTTCCCATTCAACCATGCTCTAATTCTAGCACATCTATCTAATGCAATTGTTGCACGAGGTGAAGCGCCAAAGTTAACCCATTCAGCTAATTTTTCACCATATGGAGCTGGCTTACGCGTAGCTATAATTAATTGAACGATATATTCCTCTAAAGCCTCTGATAAATGAATATTATATGCTTCTGATCGCGCTTTAAACAATGCTTCTTGTGAGATTGTTGCAAAAACTGGAGGAGCCTCGTTCATTGCCTCACCTCTAGCAATTTTCAAGATTTTTCTTTCGGCCTCAATTTCTGGCTGATCAATTTTAGTATAAAGCATAAATCTATCTAATTGAGCTTCTGGCAATGGATACGTACCCTCTTGCTCAATTGGGTTTTGTGTTGCCATAACCATAAATAACTTTGGCAATTTATAAGTTTTCTGCCCAACTGTAATTTGTCTTTCTGCCATTGCTTCTAACAATGCAGACTGAACTTTTGCAGGGGCACGGTTTATTTCGTCTGCCAATATAAGATTATGGAATATTGGTCCTTTATTAAACTCGAAAGCACCAGTTTCAGCTCTGTATATATCGGTACCTGTTATATCTGATGGCAATAAGTCTGGCGTAAATTGCACGCGATGCGCAGTACCTTCTAAACATTCTGATAATATTTTAACAGCTTTAGTTTTTGCTAGTCCTGGCGCACCTTCAACTAATATATGCCCATCTGCAAGAAGTGTAATTAACATACGCTCGATTAATTTTTCTTGCCCAACAATTCTTGAATTAAGATAATGTTTTAATTTGATAAAATTCTCTCTTGCCGCAGAGATATTAGCTGTTTCTGGCATAATATTACCCTCAAAATAGTGTGTGTTTATTAACTTATTCTACTTAGTTCTTCTTGTGCCCTTTGACGCATTGCCTCATTGTGCATTAACTCATAAAGGCGAACAGCTCTTGTATAATGATAAACAGCACGCTCTTTGTCACCACCATTATCAGAGCACTCCGCTCTAGCTAAGTTTATGCTAGCATCGGCCTCACCCTCAAAAAAACCTGCCTTGTTATACAAATAAATAGCTTTTTGCAAAGCTTTACGTGCATTCGCAATATCATTAATCCCAAGACGCAACATTCCAATTGCAAATATAGATGCGGCCTCTCCGATTAAATCGCCCAAATCTCTGTATAAAGTAACACAATCTTCTAATAGTTCATGTGCATTATCAGGTTCTTTACGTTGGATATATAGTTGTGCTGTTGCCCTTTTGCAAACAGCTTCTCTTGGAGCATCTTTTTTACGAGCATAAAGCTCAGATGCCGCCATAAAGTTTACAATAGCTTCTTCACTCTTTCCTGCCTTTAGATATACGCGCCCCATTTTTTCTTTTGCTTTAGCTAGGTAATCTTCAAAACAATTTTTTTCTAAGAAAACCTCGGCTTTTTTTATAGCTCCTAGAGATTCCTCAAATGTGGCTGTGTCAGCTGTTATGTCTGCATTTAATAATAATGCTTTTGCATATATTTCAATTAACTCACTGTTGTCTTCAGATTTCTTAATTAGTGTTTTTAAGGTTCTTTCAGCATCTCCATAATGCTCAACGCTAAGCTCAAACTCAACTAATTCGCATAAAATCAAGCATTCACCTTCGAGATCATTGTTCTTTTCATAAGCTTCTATCGCTTTTATAAATGCTTTTCTAGCTTCATCATAATCACCCTTAACCCATAGTTTGTCGGCTTCATGAGCTAATTTTGCTCCTTCTGTAATATATTCACCAGAAAATGTCCTTGGCATAAAACACCTCACTATATCAAAACAATTACTTAGCAAACATTGTACTATTATTTTTATATATGTTAAAGTCTTGATAATATAATATTTAGATATTAACTTATTTATTCAATAAAATAGCTGAGATTGCACATGTTAAAATATATTGTTTTGATATATATAGTAATGTTATCAACATCTTATGCAGGGTGCAATGACTACCCATCAAAAGGCGTGGACTGGCAGAGATGCTATAATAGCGGTGAGGATTTTTCTAATCAGGACTTATCAGAAGCTAATTTAAGAGAAGCTCGATTTATTCGCTCAAATCTTTCTAATAGCAATTTATCTAAAGCAACTGGTTTTAAATCTAAATTTGTTAATTCAAAACTAAAAGAAACAATTTTTGATGATTCTGAGTTTCAAGAAGCAGACTTTTCTAAAGCTGATATGGAAAAAGCATCATTAAAGAATGCAAATTTAAGCCGTTCTATTTTTTATGAAGCCAATTTAAAAGGCGTAGATTTAACTAATGCCCAAATCAGAGGAAGCTCGTTTGATGGAGCTGATTTATCTGGTGCTACATGGGTGGACGGCATAAAGATATGTAAAGAAAACTCAATTGGAAAATGCAACTAAGCAGATACCAAAGGTCTGATCTCCTGGTCATCACAAGCAATATTAGCTAGGTCATAATTAACTTGCAAATGCATCCAATATTTAGGACTAGTCTTAAAATATCTAGACAAGCGCATAGCTGTATCAGCCGTTATAGACCTATCTTTGTTAACAATAGCGCTTATTCTATTAGGAGGCACATGTATTTCTCTTGCAAGGCGATTGATACTAACACCAAACCTATCCATAAAGTCTCTTTTAAGAATTACACCTGGGTGCTGAACATATTGCATTTTATTTTTCTTGCCCTTCACAAATTAAAAATATAATACATATTATTAAGAATAAACTTTAATGCACTAAAATTAAGTTAAGAATATGATTAATCCGTTTGATTTTACAGAAAACCAAGATGATACTACTACAACAGAGCCTACAAAACAAGTTGTAAGCACTGATTTTCCATGGTTAAAAGGCTTAAATCCTGAACAAAAACAAGCCGTATTACAAACAGATGGTGCATTATTAGTATTATCTGGTGCAGGCACTGGTAAAACCAAAGTGTTAACAACACGTCTTGCATATATTCTTGCGACGCAAAAAGCAATGCCTTGGAACTGCCTCGTTGTAACTTTTACTAATCGTGCTGCTAAGGAAATGTCTGAAAGAGCACTAAGTTTAGCCGGCCCTCAAGCTCAGAATGTATGGCTTGGAACATTTCACAGAATATGCGTTAAAATATTGCGCAAATATGCCCATTTAGTTGGGTTAAACAGCAATTTCACAATTTTAGATACAGATGATCAAGAACGCTTAGTCAAACAAATAATCAATGAATTTGGTCTAGACACAAAAGAATGGACACCATCTGGAATATTAGAAAAAATTGAGCGTTGGAAAGATAAAGGCCTTAGCCCAGAAAGAGTATCTTCTGGTGATGCTATATCACGTGAAGGTAGTAAAACATTACAAATATACAAAACTTATCAAGAACGTTTAAAGGCTCTAAACGCAGTAGATTTTGGAGACTTAATCCTGCATTGTTTAACTATTTTTACTGAGCACAATGAGGTTTTGTCAGAAATGCAGAACCGCTTTCATTATATTATGGTTGATGAGTATCAAGATACAAACTTAGCTCAATATCTATGGTTAAGATTATTAGCTCAAAAACATAAAAACATTTGTTGTGTTGGAGATGATGACCAATCCATCTACTCATGGCGTGGTGCAGAAGTCGGTAATATATTGCGTTTTGAAACTGATTATAAGGATGCAAAAACTATCCGCTTAGAAAGCAATTATCGCTCAACTGAGCATATTTTAGCTTGTGCTTCGGCTGTTATTAAAAACAACACAGGAAGATTGGGCAAAACACTTAGGGTTGCCAAGGAAAGCAATGCTTATGGCATAAATGCAGTCAAGCCTAAAGTAAACGCTTTTTGGAATGGCGAAGAAGAAGCAAGTTATATTGTTGAAGAGATTGAAAACATACAAAGAAAAGGTGAAAAGCTTGCTGAAACCGCAATATTAGTTAGAACAGTATCTCAAACACGTGAAATAGAAGAAAAACTCATAAAATCTGGAATACCATATAAAGTTGTTGGTGGAGCTAAATTCTATGAGCGTCTCGAAATCAGAGATGCTATGGCGTATATCAGAGTTTTATCACAGCCATATGACGATTTAGCCTTAGAGCGCATTATAAATAAACCAGCTAGAGGCATTGGCAATAAAACCGTTGATACAATCAGAGATTATTCTAGAAGAGTTGGTAAGCCAATGTTTTTTGCGGCAAAAGATTTAATTCAAACAGATGAATTAAGCAAAAAAGCAAAGACTTCCCTAGAAGAATTCTTAAATTTATATTCCGTATGCTCTAAAAATATGTTAGCCCAGACACCAGGTGAAACGGCTCAAGAATTACTAGAAAAAAGTGGTTATATAGATTTTTGGAAAGCTGATAAATCTGTTGAGTCAGCAGGTAGAATAGAAAACTTACGTGAATTAATTGGTAGTATGGACGAATTCGCCACAATATCAGAGTTTTTAGAACATGTAAGCCTAGTAATTGAAAAAGAAAGCGATACCATCGAAGATAAAGTATCATTAATGACATTGCATGCCGCCAAAGGTCTGGAATTTGACAATGTGTTCTTACCAGGTTGGGAAGAAGGAATTTTTCCTCATAATCGGTCATTAAATGATGGTGGGCTTGATTCTCTTGAGGAAGAGCGTCGACTAGCCCACGTTGGAATTACTAGAGCAAGAAATATATTATTTATAACATTTGCTTCTAACAGGCGCATGTTTGGGCAATGGCAAAGTAATGTACCATCAAGATTTGTAGATGAACTACCTAAAGATCATATTGAAATGGTTGATAAGTCATCGTATAAAACTGGATATCAGCAACAATCATCTAATTATCAGAGCAACAATAATTACTACAACAACTCTGGAAATTATTACTCTAATAATTCACATGGTGGGCAATCTAGTAATTATTGGAGCAAATCAGCCTATCAGGCCAAGAAAAAAGCTATAAACTCTGTTGCGGCAATTCCAATTGGAGCAAGAGTGTTTCACCAAAAATTTGGATACGGAACTGTATATAATGTTGATGGTGATAAGCTTGAAATAGATTTTGATAAGAATACCCGTAAAAAGGTTATGGCATCGTTTGTAACGGTAGCATAATGCTGACTATATAAAATATATAGCCAGCTAAT
>QKFK01000084.1 GCA_003252195.1 Rhodospirillales bacterium | reverse complement strand
TTAGAAGCCCATTCCACCCATTCCGCCCATTCCGCCAGCAGGCATTGCAGGAGCAGATTTGTCTTCTGGAATTTCAGCAATCATTGCTTCTGTTGTAATCAACAAACCAGCAACTGATGCTGCATCTTGAAGAGCTGTTCTAACAACCTTAGTTGGGTCGATAATACCAGCTTTTACCATATCGGTAAATTCGTTCTTCTGAGCATTATAGCCATAGTTGCTATCTGTGCTCTCGAGCAATTTACCAACGATAACAGCACCATCAACACCAGCATTGTCAGAAATCTTACGAGCTGGGGCTTGGATTGCACGACGAACGATATCAACGCCAACTTTTTGATCATTGTTATCACATTCGATTTTATCCAAAGCTTTAATAGAATAAAGAAGTGCTACACCACCACCAGCAACAACGCCTTCTTCAACAGCTGCGCGAGTTGCGTGAAGAGCATCATCAACTCTATCTTTCTTTTCTTTAACTTCAATTTCGCTAGCGCCACCAACTTTAATAACAGCAACACCGCCAGCAAGTTTAGCCAAACGCTCTTGAAGTTTTTCTCTGTCATAATCAGATGATGTATCTTCGATTTGCTTGCGAATTTGGTTACAACGAGCAACAATAAGCTCTTTTTCACCAACGCCATCAATAACTGTTGTTTCTTCTTTAGTAACAACAATTTTCTTACATGTACCAAGCATATCAACTGTAATGTTTTCTAATTTGATACCAACTTCTTCTGAAATAACCTGACCGTCAGTCAAGATAGCAATATCTTCAAGCATAGCTTTGCGTCTATCACCAAAACCAGGAGCTTTAACAGCACAGATTTTGAGACCGCCACGAAGTTTATTAACAACGAGAGCTGCAAGAGCTTCACCTTCGATATCTTCAGCAATAATCAAAAGAGGACGGTTGCTTTGAACAACATTTTCCAAAATTGGGATCAATGGTTGAAGGTTAGATAATTTTTTATCATGAATAAGGATATATGGGTTTTCTAACTCACATGTCATTTTGTCTGCATTAGTCACAAAGTAAGGAGATAAGTAACCTCTATCAAAAAGCATACCTTCTACAACTTCTAACTCTGTATTTAAGCCTTTTGCATCTTCAACAGTGATAACACCTTCATTACCAACTTTATCCATAGCTTGAGCAATAAAATCACCGATTGAACGATCGCCGTTAGCTGAAATTGTACCAACTTGAGCAATCTCTTCGTTAGTAGCAACTTTTTTAGTACGACTTTTAACGTCTTCGATAACAGCTGCAACAGCCAAATCAACACCGCGTTTTAAGTCCATTGGGTTCATACCAGCAGCAACAGCTTTGCAACCTTCGTGAATAATAGCACGAGCCAACACAGTAGCTGTTGTTGTACCATCACCAGCTAAATCAGCAGTTTTAGAAGCTACTTCTTTAACCATTTGAGCTCCCATATTTTCAAACTTATCAGCAAGCTCAATTTCTTTAGCAACTGAAACACCATCTTTAGTGATGCGAGGAGCACCGAATGATTTGTCAATTACAACATTACGACCTTTTGGGCCTAAAGTTACTGAAACAGCATCAGCAAGAATATCAACACCTTTGAGCATTCTTGATCTAGCATCAGTTGAAAACTTTACGTCTTTTGCACTCATAATTATAAAACCTCTTTTTTAAGTTAATTAACCTTCAATAACACCGAGAATGTCTGCTTCTTTCATAATCAAACGATCTTGACCATCAACCTTAACTTCTGTGCCTGACCATTTGCCGAATAGAACTCTATCTCCAACTTTAACGTCTAGAGCTTGCAATTTTCCGTCCTCTCCACGTACGCCAGCACCAACTGCTTCAACTACGCCTTGTGAAGGTTTTTCTTTAGCTGTATCTGGAATAATAATTCCGCCAGCTGTTTTTGTATCTTCTTCAACGCGTTTTACCAATACGCGATCATGTAAAGGTCTGAATTTCATCTTTTCCTCATCTCCAAATTTTATTGAAATGCTACATTAAAAATTCTTCTAAAGGATATTCCTTTAGTTAATACAGGAACTAGTTACCATATAAATGATTGTCAAGATAGCATAAAAAAAAATTTATGTTTTTTTTGATAATAAAAAAGGGAGCCCAGCTCCCTTTAATTTATTTTTTATTTGTTTCTTCAACTAGCTTTTTAAGCTCGTCAATTTTTAAGGCAATTTCATCTAAGGTCAAAGCCTTGGCTGTAAATTGCTTTTTCATTTTCGTATCTAATATAGAAACAACCAAATTCAAAACAAGGAAAGTACCAAATAAAATAAATGATACAAAAAATATCCATGCATAAGGGTAAATCTGCATTGCAGGCTTAGCAATATCATTAACCCAATTATCTAACGTTAAAACTTGGAACAACGACAAGAAAGCCGCATTTAATGTTGAGAAAGCAACAAATTGCCCAAATAGATTTACAGAAATAACTGCAAAGACATAGAACACAATGCACATAATCAACAAAGTTGCAACAATTGAAGGCACAGCCTTGCTCAATGTAGACGTTACGTTTTTAAGAGAGTGAAACTCCGTTAGTAACCTTAGAGCTCTAAACACCCTGAATGTACGAAGAACGATAAAGCTTTCAACATCTGGTATCATTGAGATATTAGTAACAAATATCATATTGCTTTCTTTTGCAAAAGCTACGACGGATAACAAAACAATCACAAAGTCAAAAATATTCCAGTGATCTTTGAAAAAAGCTCCATGATGCGCTTTGATTTTGAGGATCATCTCAATAACAAATATAGCCAAACAAGCATGATCTATGGACCATAAAAGTGTATTATATTTAACGATCATAATAGGAGATGTCATAAACCCCAATACGATTGCATTAACTACGATTATAGCAAGAATAAACCAATCAAATGATTTATGATCCACAAGTGCTTTTAAATTTTCTCTGCGTTCAGCTCTGGTTGACATTTTATACCCCTTCAAACTCAACTAAAAACAAACAACTGTATTGGAATATACGATAATTGTTGATTATATACAAGACAGATTAAAAAAATAATGAAAAAACTATATGTTAAATCTATATTTATTTGTTATAAGTTATTCTATTAATATGGTTTTGTATTTGGAGGAACTATTTTGGCAATTAAAAGCCGTACATTCAAGAAAGGTGACAGCATTCTTATTCAAGGAGCGTCCTCTTCTTATGCGTATATGATTACCAAAGGTTCTGTTATTGTTAGTAGCTCTAACAAAGACATAGCCTCTCTACAAAATGGCGATTTTATTGGTGAATACTCACTCTTAAACAACAAACCAAGCCCATATTCTTATATCGCACAAAGTGATGTTGAGCTAGATGTATATGATGCAGAAAAACTAGCTGAGGCAATGAAAAAACCAGAGCTTAGCCAAAAAATAATCCAAAGCCTATCTAAAAAAATAGACAACTCACCCTCTGATCCATCTCTTCCTAAATCTCAGTCTCTTACAATCGTAGAAGAAAAAGAAAAGGCGATTGAAAAAAAGAGAGAGAACAAGACAACAGGTTTTATTGACTGGCTACTGTCTTTATTTAGCCCCAAAAACAAGGCTATTCCATCTAACTCTATGATAAACATTTTGCTTCCTGTTTTTGTTCAAGACAAAGATGGAAAAAACCGTGATTTTATTACTAAAAAGCTTGAGAGCATTCCTGGTATAAACATCATAAAAACACAAGAAATACCTGATTTATTAAATTTAACTCCTGACAGCGAGCTAAACAGAATAAACCTAATGATAATTGGCGAGGTAATTAGCAAAAGCAACCTGTTAAAACTACGCTTCGTATCTCCATTAAAATCAGCTGAATATGAATCAGGGTCCATCAGCTTGCGCAACTCGGTTAACGTTAGGATTGGAGATTCATCAAAAGCATGTGACTTAATCCTGCCTATCACGCTCAGCCAATCTGATAAATTAAATTTGACCCAAGCTCAATATGTTACTTCATTTTTGCCACTAACCTTAAAAGATGCAGAAAAATCTCTTGAGATACAGGCAAAACAAGTAGACGCAGAATCTCAAGCACATAATTTATATTGCCATGCGATGTCTTGTATTAAATCTGCAAACATCACAGGCAACATGTTCTGGCACAACAAGGCAATTGAAACACTAAAAGATGCTCTGTCAATAGCCGAGAGGAACGGTGATTTATTCATAATGGCTTCCCTGCAACTTGGACTAATCTCATTGCATAATGCAGAGAAGAAAAAAGATATGAGTGAGGTATTCACCGCTACATCTTCTTTTGAAAATATATTAGATAGCATAATAGGAAACTCACACCCTGACATAACAGCTATTGCTTACCAAAAGCTCGGTAGCGCATGTTATCTCAACTCCTTTTTATCGGGTGAAACAGCCCCATTAAAAGAAGCTATATCCTCTTTCAAAGAAGCCTTAAAATATTACTCCCCTCAATCTAACTCTGAAAAGTGGGCAGAAGTATCAAGCCAACTTGCCAAGGCCTATCAGTTGTATGGCGACCAATCTAGAAGTGGTGACGCCATCAAACAAGCTATACAGCTCTTTGCAAAAACGCTTAATGTGCGCTCTAAAGAAGAAAAGCCTACTTTATGGGCTGTTACACAAAACAACATTGGCTCAGCATTGTTCATGTTGGCAAAATATGAAGACAGTCAAGGCAATCTTGAAAAATCTGTTAAAGTATTTGAAGCTGCCTTAGAAATTTACAAGCAACTAAAAATGGATAAATCTGCAGACATTACAGCAAAAAACCTTAAACGCGCCAAAGCGACTCTCGCTAACTTTAGTGGCAGAGGATATTTATCTGATGATGATGACGACTGGAAAAAAGAGATCATGAACCCATCAGATGATAATGATGATTGGATAAAAGCCTTAGAAAAAGGTGATGATGAAGAATTTGAATTTACTACTTAAAGTCTATAAAGTATACTGACTGTTAGGTTTAATTCTATTGGATTTAAAGTTACAATATACAAGAATTTTATAATCCTGCGGGGATATTTTGAAAAAAAATATTTTAGTAAACCTTCCCGAGGGCTCTATTCTTACGATGGAAGGGGAAGACTCAGACTGCGTGTATTTAATAATTGACGGAGAGGTTCAATTAACGAAGACGCTTGCAGAAAAAGAGTACGATTTACTAGTTCTAAGCAGGGGTCACTTTGTAGGTGAATATGGCATGCTTATGCGTGAAAAAAGTGTATTCACTTCTGTAACAAAAACCCCCGTTGCTGCAGTTAAAATTGACAAAGATGTTTTTGCCAAATCACTAAAAAGAGATCCTACATTACAATCTACTCTTTTTATGAATATGACGACAAAGTTTAACCTGTACAATCAGGGTATAGAGAAAATCATTAAAGACCTTGAAGAAGGCAACCCCAAACAAGCAGTAGAACAACCTAAAAAAGCACCTATTGAAGAAGAAAAAAGCACAGTAAAAGAAGAACAAGCTGATCCTCAAGAATATGTAATCAATAAAATAGAAAACCTAGATAATGATGACGATAGCGTCGAATCACTTGACGATCTAACAGATGAAGAATATGCATCCGAAGAAGATAGAGAATTACACACAGATGCATCATTATTTTCTTGGATAAATAGATTCTTTGTAGGAGACAAAACCAACTCCCCTTTATCTTCTATTGATATAGCTTTTTACCCATTTACGAATGATAGCGGAGATAAAATCCGCAAAGAAGTAACATCTAGCATTGAAAAACTACTTGGCTTCTCTGTTAATTCTTTTTCTGGTGATGACGAGCAAGAAAATAGAGAAATAGAAAAGAAAGCTCACCTTGTAATTTTAGGAAAAATTGAGGCAGAGGATAATTCACTAGAACTTCATTTTGTTTCAAAAGACGAGGGCAAAGAAACCTTATTAGGTCAAATAACAGCTTATAACTCTTTACATCTTCCTGCTCAAAACATAAGCAAAGATGCCGCGTATTTATTCTCAGCGATTGTGCTTGCAGGAATTATCCCAAAACAAAAATCTGAGCAAGAGCTAATTGCCGTACAATTGCCTATAGCACTAAAAGTAGCTGAAAAAGCCATTAAAAACATTTCATCTGATATAAAAGATGTAAAATCAGCCCAAAACTTGTTTAGTTTGGGCAAAGCTTTAGCAAGGCAAGGCATAATCTCTCAAAACAAAGATTACATAAAAAAAGCCAGAAGTATTTTTGAGCAATCTCTACCTATGATTAGCAAAAAAGATGAAATTAGCTTTATGATAATTAAAAATCAAATTGGCTTGTGTAATCGTTATTTAGTTCAATCATGTAAAGACCATGAACTCATATATGAGGCTATTAAAAACTTCCTTGATGCCCAGAGTTCCATGATACGAGAAAGCAACAATGTTTTATGGTCAGCTATTGATGCTAATATTGGCGGATTATATTATCTACTTGCATTTGGTAATGGCTCAAAAGAAGATATAAAGCGCTCTTTGCAATATCTAAATTCATCTTTAAGCTTTTATAGCAAAGAAAAGCATTTGAACAAATGGATAGAAACCACCAACCGCATTGCTCTTGCCTTTGCGTTACACGGTGTTCTATCAGGAATAACGTCAAGCATAGACACTGCTATATCACTATCTTTTGCATGCCTAGAAGCTAAAAAGAAAGAAGACGACCCTCTTTTATGGGGTGTAACGACATTCAGAATCGGTGTGTATCACTTTTTACTAGCAAGATATAAAGAACCATCAAGACAAATGAATCTTGCTATAAAATATTTAAGCAATGCCATAGACACCTTTATGAATTGTGGCAACAAACGCAGAGCCAATTACGCTAGCACGTATTTTATTGCTGCCAACAAACTTTTATCAAGCATTGGAGACACACAGAGTTTGGCAGATACAGAAAACACCTTTGCTGATACTGTAATCAAAACATACCTAGATAATATTCCTGAATAATTATCCCAAACCAATTAGCGGATACAAACAAGAAAAATCATATGAAATAGCTATAATTGTAGCTATAGATAGAGCAGGACCATAAGGGCCAGATTTTTTGCGCGTAAAAACAGATATGATTACAAAAACAATAAATGATAAAACCACCGCAATTATCAGCTTTTCTACCCCAAGCCACGCACCTAAAGCCATTAACATTTTAACATCTCCTCCGCCCATGCCACGTGGAGCAAATTTATACATTAAAACAGATGCAACAACTGGCAAGGCGTAACCACCCCCTATACCAAGAACGCTTTCTTCTGGAGAGAGACCTTCTCCGTATACGGCATAAGCAACACCTAAAGCCATCAAAGGCACAGTGAGTAAATCTGGCAATATGCACATTCTAATATCAATTGCTGATAATAGTGATAAAAAGCATATTAGCACTACATACCAGCCAACATTACCGCTAGCATATTGTTGCCTAATAACCAACTCACCACATAACAGAGCCAAAACAGCAAACCCAACACTACGCCATAAGAATTTGCGCCATAACCCTATAAACAGCTTAGCCCTAGCAACATTCTTTGTTTTAGTAAAACGAGGTTTATGCAACAT
Organism: Rhodospirillales bacterium; assembly: GCA_003252195.1. Lineage (GTDB taxonomy): Bacteria > Pseudomonadota > Alphaproteobacteria > QKFK01 > SZUA-500 > SZUA-500. Next base: position 2,112 of record QKFK01000084.1, on the reverse strand, counting down.
ATAAACTATGGCAGTCGCTGGATCTGCTGGCATAAATTTATCAAATCTAGATGCCATAGCAGGGCAAAACAATGCGAACACAGCGATATAAATTAAATATTCTAACATAATTATTTTCTCCATAGATTATCTATCGACTTGTATTTTATTCTCATGCGATTTAAAAATATATAAACGAAAAACATATTTTACTTTTAGGAGCCCTTTATGCCTGCATTATTTAATCAAATCACTTTCATCGGAATAGGCTTAATCGGCTCATCAATTGCTAGAGTAATCAAACAGAACAAGCTAACAGATAAATTGGTCGCTTTTGATACTAACACTCATAATAACAACATGGCTTTAGAACTTGGTATTATTGATGAAAAAGCAGATAACCTTATTGATGCGGTAAAAGACGCTGATTTAATAATGATATGCACTCCCGTTAAAACTTATAAAAACATAGCAACGGCGATTGCCCCGCATCTAAAAGAAGGGGTTATTATTAGTGATGTTGGCTCTGTAAAATCATCTGTAATAAAAGAAATAGAACCATTACTTCCACCAACCGCGCATTTTGTACCAGGACACCCCATTGCAGGAACAGAAAAAAGCGGTCCAGAATCTGGATTTGCAGAATTGTTTACTGGGCGTTGGTTTATATTTACCCCCACAAAAAACACTTCTTTAGAGGCTTTAGATAAAGTTAGCAAAATCTGGGAAAGCGCTGGCATGCAAATAACTAAAATGCCTGCTGAGCATCACGACAAAATCATGGCTGCAGTATCACATCTCCCTCACCTAATTGCTTACACTATTGTTGGCACAGCTGATGATTTACGCGATGAAGAACTAAGTGAAGTAATTAAATATTCCGCAGGTGGTTTTAGAGATTTTACGCGTATTGCTGGCTCTGACCCAATAATGTGGCGTGATATATTCTTGAGCAATAAAGATGCGATATTAGAAGTTTTACAGCGTTTTAACGAAGATTTGATTGCTCTTCAAAGAGCTATTAGATGGGATGATGGCGAAACTTTAGAAAAGTTATTTACGAGAACACGTAAAATTCGCAAAGAAATTATTGACGCGGGACAACATCAACCCGAAAATGAGAAAATATTGTTATCGCAACAAACCAAAAAGGATTAAAAAATGGCAGTTATAACCTTCCAAGGCGCAGTTGGAGCTTTTTCATACATTGCTTGCAAAGAACTATTCCCCGAAGATTCTCCAAGAGGATGCCAATCCTTCGGTGATGCGATGGAGCTTGTCAAAAGCGGTGAAGCTGACTATGCAATTATCCCTGTTGATAATTCATATGCTGGTAGGGTTATGGAAGTATACAATATATTACCAGCATCTGGGCTTTACATTGTTGGGGAATATTTTATGCCAATTCATCACTGTTTGTTAATGCCAACAAAAGCAGTTAAAGGCACTCCGCCTGAAGATGCATCAATGGAAGAATTAATTAAATGGAAAGATAGAGCTCCTACTCAAGAAGAAATTGAGAATGCAATGTCTCGCATCAAAGAAATAAGAAGTCACCCTCAGGGTTTAGCTCAATGTCAAAAGTTTGTACGCAAAAATTTATCATATGCCAGACAAAAAGAAGCTTGGGATACAGCAGGTGCTGCCCGTGACATTATTCAACTCAAAGCTCGTGATATTGCGGCAATTGGCCCAAGTGGTGCGACCAGATATTCTATGACTATTTTGCGTGAAAATATTGAAGATGACATGTTCAACACAACTCGCTTTTTAGTCTTATCACAAACACCATTAAAACCAGAATATATAGAAGAAGAAGCTATATCAACGTTTGTGTTTCAAACATTAAACGTACCTGGCTCTTTGGTTAATGTGCTTAATATATTTAAAAAATATGATGTAAATTTAAGCAAGCTTGAAACATATATGATGGGAGAACGCCATTCTCAACCTCATTTCTATGTTGATGTAGAAATAAACCCAACAACAGAAGTTGGACAAGCCGTATATAACGAGCTCAAAGAACAAACCTTAGAGGTGCATTGTCTTGGCACATACCCAAAAAGCAAAAGCAGGACAGAACTGTATTAACTAGCTTAACTAGACTAGACGATACTATACTCACCATACAAA
>QKFK01000037.1 GCA_003252195.1 Rhodospirillales bacterium | reverse complement strand
TTTATGGTTTATACTTTGTTAATTTTTTAACTATATCATTAAGATAAGCACAGAATTGCGCAAATTTAGAAAAGAATTTTTGGAGACGTTAAATGAAATTTGGTTATGTTACATCAGATCTCCATCTTTTATCAAATATAACCACAGCAGCAGGTGTTTGGGATAATATTGTTGCAACATCGGCTCATGCGGATTATTTCGTGTTAAATGGAGATATCTTTGATTTTTCTTTAACAACGGAACGAGATATTAATGATGCCGTTGATAAAGCCTATAAGATGATAGAGGCTCTTGTTTTGAAAAACAAAGGTCGTAAAATCATTTATGTGTTGGGTAATAACGATGCCGATAGCTCATTTGTAGTAAAGTTAGAAGCCTTACAAAAAAGACACCCGTCATTTGAGTTGCATTATCAATATGCAAAGGTAAAAAACATATTGTTCATTCATGGCGATTTATTCGTGTATAAGCGTGATGTTGAAGAACGTGAATGTGTTATGATGCAAAAGATACCAAATATAGCAGCATATATTTATAAAATTATGCTAAAAAATGTGCTCAATCCTTTAAGCAGAATTCGCAATAATGCCTTGAAATGCGCAGAGAATATTGTTCATAATATTAAATTCTACGATAAATCATTACTCTTTGGGGTTAGCGATGTCTATTTTGCACATACTCATGTTTTATGTGAAAATATAGAATATAGTGGCTATAAGTTCCACAACAGTGGAGCGCAGGTTGTTGGTGCAGAAGGTAGAATAATGAGCTTTAACGTCCCAGAGTAGGTTTGAACGGGTTTATAGCTTGATATAAATCATTTATTGTTGTTTCTTGGGAAATTAGCTTAATTGCAATAATGTTTAGTGCGTTTGTTTGTTTGTTTACAGCCTCAAAATATTCTTTGTTGCGTTTTTTTAATACGCTTATAGCCTGTTTGTCATAATCATAAATGTCTTGATAAATATATAAATTATTATTCTTATCAGCTTTGGCGGTTTGATAAGTAATATACACAGGTATTTTCTTTTTTGGAGTTAAAACTTTGTTGTCATTTGTCTCTAGCGCTGAGTTTATTCGTTTAATGCTCCAGCCACGATAGCTGTTCATTATGTTTGCGGCTAATAGTTCGGGCTTTTCTACCCTTATGCAACCAGAGCTATATGCTCTTGTCTCTCGTGAGAAAAGGTATTTTTCTGGCGTGCCGTGTATGTAGATATCGTAAGGGTTGGGGAACATTAGTTTTACTTTGCCGAGAGAGTTTTCGTCTCCAGCATCTTGGGTAAATCTGTATGGAATTTTTTTGTAGCGATAATTGCTCCAGGATACCGTAGATGGATTTATCTCAGCAGCATCTGGTTTCCAACTTTCGTAAATGCGAATGTTTTTTGATGCTAGAGCGTTAGGGTTTTTAATCAATTTAGGCTTAAAATCTTCGCGGATTATCTTGCGAGGAACATTCCAAGTTGGGTTTAGCTCGATATAACTTAAATTATCGCTAAAAATAGGAGTTTTACGTTTGGTTCTCCCTGCGATAATCTTCATATTAGAAATTGACCTGCCGTCATTGGAGAAATAATTTAGGCTAAATTCAGGAATGTTGGCATTTATATATTTTTTCAAAGAAGCAGGCGGTAGCCATTTGCTTCTTTCTAGGTTGATATTAATGATGTTGCTAATCTCTTCTTTGCTGAGAGATATTGGTTTATCATTTTTATCTTTATAGGTGATGTTTAGATTGTATTTATCGTCAATTAAGACGTTTTCTAGATATTTTTGCTCTGAGTTTATGTCGTTAAACATAGAAATGATGCTATTAGCAGATTTTTGAGATTTGCAATATTCTAGAAATTTGCTCGTATCGATTTTCTTTGCTTTGATATAGTGGGATTTTAAGTCATGCTCTGGGTCTATAATTCCATATAGGTGATATTGTGCGTATATGGTTAATAGGTATGATACGCTATAGTCAATCCAAGCTAATTGGGCTGGTGATGATTGATGGTTTTTCATTTCTATAATGCTATCATACAAATAACGAGCCTCAGAATTTTGCATAAAAGGTTTGTTTTTTATATATTCAAGAAGGGTGAGTGCTTTTGAATTTACTAAACCATGTTCTATCCACACAGGGTTGAAAGAATTATTATTATAGTAAATATCTATATCTACTATCTTGGCATCTAATGATTCTTCACGCGTAATTTGGGCTATATTTTGTTTTACGGCAGCAAAATCTTGAATTTGACTAGAGATGGTTGAGCCAAGCAGAAACAAGCCGAAAGCAAGTTTTTTTGCGGTTGCGGTAATAGTGCTAAAATTTAGAGTGTTCTCTAATAAATGTGTTAAGATAATCTGCATAATAAAAGCCATTAAAATCAGATTCTATTTATACTTTATTGTTACAAAAAGTCAAAATTTGTTGTAATGTTTATCATTGTTTGAGGATCAAATCCTAAGGAGTACGATGTTGGATAAGTTAGTTGATGTTTTAAATCTGACCAAGGTTTTTGGGGCAATAACCGCGGTTGATGATATATCTTTTCAGGTAAATAGGGGCGATGTATTAGGTTTTTTAGGGCCGAACGGGGCTGGAAAATCTACGACAATGAAGATGTTATCATGTTTTCTGTATCCAACAGATGGCACAGCCGAGATATGCGGTTATGATATTAAAGAGCAATCAATCGATGTTAAAAGAAATATTGGTTTTTTAGCAGAGGGGTTCCCCATTTATGGTGATGTAACACCATTAGATTTTTTAAATTATATTGCTGAAATCAGGGGTTTTAAGGGAAAAGAGAAGAACAAGAAGGTTGATAATGCAATCGAGCTTGCTGCTATTGGTGATGTTGTGAATCAACAAGTTGACACCTTGTCTAAGGGATATAAGCGCAGGGTAGGATTTGCTCAGTCGATATTGCACGACCCAGAAGTATTGTTTCTTGATGAACCAACAGATGGCTTAGACCCTAATCAAAAATTTTATATGCGTAAGCTAATTAGAGAAATGTCTGCTAATAAAGCAATTGTTGTTTCTACACATATTCTAGGTGAGGTAGATTCAATTTGTAATAAGATGGCTATTATTGATAAGGGCAAAATTAAAGTTCAGGGGTTGGTGAGCGAAGTTAGAGCAAACCACCTTGATGGTAAAAACATTATTATTGCATTAGCTGATGAGAAAAAAGAGGCGGGGCTTAAGAAGATATTTGCTGAGTTTGAAGGGCTTATTAAGCACAAAGAAAAGGCTTTGTCAGCGGAGGGCAAAGTTGTTTACACGCTTTTATCAGATAAAGCCGAGAATTTATTTAGAGATATTCAGCCCAAAATATATGAGCTAGATAATAATATTGATATTTGCCTAGATAGAGTGTCATTAGATAAGATTTTTAGAGATATTACAGTTAGTGAGGAGGCTTAGGCATGAGGAATATTTTTGCCATAGTGAAGAATGAGCTAAAACGTTATTTTTGTTCTCCTCTAGCTTATATCATTATCGTTTCATTTTTGGTGATGGCGGGGCTCTGTACTTTTTATTTAGGTAACTTTTTTGCCATTGGAGAGGCTAATTTAAAGCCTTTTTTCAAGTATCATGCGTGGATTTATTTGTTCTTTGTTCCAGCTATTGCTATGCGCCTATGGGCTGAAGAATTTAGAAGTGGTTCGGTTATTCAGCTTTTAACGCTACCAATAAACGTTTTTGATGCGGTGCTTGGCAAGTTTTTGGCAGCATGGGTGTTTGGGATATGTGCGTTGGCCTTAACTTTCCCTATCTGGGTTAGTGTTAATATTTTAGGTGAGCCAGACAATCCCGTTATTGCGCTGGGGTATTTAGGTTCAATATTGATGATGGGAGCTTTCTTGGCTATTGGCTCTTGCATGTCATCTGTAACTAAAAATCAAGTTGTGGCTTTAATATTAGCTGGTGTTGTGAGTTTTGTATTTGTGATGAGTGGGCTTGATATGGTGCTTAACTTCATTAGAGGTTGGATGCCAGATTTTATTGTAGAGACTATTGCATCATTTAGCTTTTTAACTCATTTTGCATCGATTTATTCTGGTGTGGTAGATGTAAGAGATGTTTTGTTCTTTGTATCGGTTATAGTGCTATTTTTGGCAGCAAATATATCTATTGTAAATTTGCGCTCATCAGAGGTTAGTAGTTTGATCGGTGGTGCAAGTAAGCCGTTATCTGCAATGGTGGTGGCTGTATCCGCTTTTGTGTTATTTATGTCGGTTAATATATTTGCCAATAATGCTTTCCGCTCAGTTAGGGTAGATGCTACGCAGAATAAGATTTATACGCTTTCTGAGAATAGTGTGAAGCTAATTAATGGGCTTAAAGACGATATAAATGTAAAAGTTTTTTATTCGAAATCTATAGATGAAAGAAACCCTCTTTATGCAGAGTTTTTAGACAAGCTAACAGTGATGCTAAGGCAGCTATCTGACATATCTAAAGGGAAATTGCATTATAAAATATATGATCCGATAGCGTTATCCGTTGCGGAAGACCGTGCTATTGCATTTGGGGTTAAGAAGCTACCTTTAGTTGATGTTAATGAAGCTGTGTATTTTGGTGTGGTGGCACAAAATAGTGCTGATGACACCGCGGTTATCCCCTTTTTGTCTTTAGATAAAGAAAAAGATCTAGAGTATGAAATAACTAAATTGATCTATAAAATAAACGACGTTCATAAAAAGAAGATAGGGTTTATATCCTCAGAGAAAGTCTATGGAACAAAGGTTGTTGGCGAAGTTAGAGATGGTTGGGTTATAGGCTCACTAATTGATGAATTTTACGATGTGTCTGTTTTATCCGACTCTGCAGAAATTCCTAATGATATAGACGTATTGTTAATATATAACGCTAAAAACATACCCGAAAAAACACAATTGGCCATTGATCAATATATGCTAAAAGGTGGGCGCGCTTTGGTGTTTTCTGATGCCGCTCCAGAGCATGAATATTTTGTTGAAGCAAAGCAAGGCGAGATGCAAAAAACCGAGCTTAATGAGTTATTGAACGCATGGGGAATTGATTTTCATGGTGATTGGGTCGTGGGTGATTTTGATGCGTCAACACAGGTGGAGGCAAGTTCTACTAAAAGTAATAACCTAGTTATTACGCAAGACGTAACACGTATGAAAATGGGACGATCAAACTTTAATACGACCCAAAAAGTTATGACAAACATCAATTATTTATATTTGGTAACATCTGGTATTATAACTAAACCGCAGAATAGCACGACAAAGTTTGTTCCACTTATATTTACTAGTGAAAACTCAATGCCAATTAGTCAAGATGTGATTGCATCAAGAGTTAATCCATCAGTAATATTGGAACATTTTACTTCTATGAATTCACGTTATGTCGTTGCTGCAATGGTAGAGGGCGCATATATAAGCCCATTTACTAAAAAAGAGGGAGCCAACATTAGTCGCTCAACAAAGCCAATGAAGGCTATTGTTATTGGTGATAGTGATATGATTTATGATAACTCGTGGCAGGTAACGCGTTATATTTCAGATACTAATGTGGTAATGCCATTTAATAACAATGCAGATTTTATGCTTAATTGCCTGGACTATCTGCTAGATAGCGATGTGTTTATGGGGTTGAGAGGTAGAAGTGTAGAAAAAAGACCTTTCTTGCTAGTTGAGAAAAAGCGCAGAGAGGCAGATAAGCAATTTCGTAATGAAGAAAGCGAACTCTTAGAAGAAATAGCAAATCTTAAGAGTCAATATAGGGCATTATGGGGAAGTGCTGAGGTCGGTGACGAAAAGATAGTAACAGAAAGTGATAGAGAGCTTATTGAAAATATTAGAGTACAGATGGAAGAGCTAAGGAGCAAACTCCGAGAGGTTAGGGTTAAGCTCAAAAGAGATATTGAAGATGTTCAGTCTAAGCTTAAATTATTTAATATCGTTTTTGTTCCGCTGTTAATAATCATAATATCGTTTAGCGCATTTCTGCTTAAGAAAATTAAGATCTATGTCGTTCGCTCAAAAGAGCTTAAAACAAGCCATTTTAGAATAAGAGACATAGTTTCAAATAAGCCTTTGTTAGTGTTTGTTGGGGTGGCTATTCTATTTAGTGTTGCCGCTATGTCATCTGTATATATAAGGGCAAAAGATAATGTTATATTGTTCGAAGGGAAGCCTTTAATAGCTAATTTGGCTGAAAAATTAAATGATATTGGTGAGTTAGAGATTGCTTCTTCTGATAAAAAAATTATCTTGGAAAAAGAAGGCTTGTACTGGAGAATTTCTGGTAAAGATGGTTATCCTGCAAGGCAAGATAGGGTAAGAAGGCTTCTCTTAGAATTGACTAGAGCAGTTATAATTGAGAAAAAAACTTCTAATCCAACTAAGCTTAATTTTTTACAACTAGCTTCTGCGGATAATAAAGAATATGGTGGGACAGAGGTTAAGCTAAAGTCAAAAGATGGTTCTGTAATAGCCGATATTATCGTTGGTAAAGAAGGCCTTGGATTGGGTAGAGGAGCTGCTTCATATTATGTTAGATATGTTGAATCTGCTCAAGCATGGCTTTTAGAAGCTAATTTGTCGGACATATCTTCAGATTGGAAAAAATGGGTTGAGGATAAAGTTATTAATATTGATGTTAAATCAATTGCCAAAATATCGTTTAAAAACTCAGGTGTTACGATTACCAGAAAGAACCTTCCTCAAGCATTTTTTGAAACAGGTCAAACCAAACTTAAATTTAATCAAATAGAACTGGTCAAATTTATTGAAGAAGCTACTCAATTTTCTATTGAGAATGTAAGAAAAATAAACTTATTGCCTAAAAACAAGCAACTTGCATGTGAATTGGTAGATTTTGACGGTGTAAAAGTAAAAATTTGGCTTTATCAAGACGAGGATAAGGGCTATTGGTATAGTGTATCTATGAGCGATTACGGTGCAACTGTAGAATATAATAACGCAGATTATATGTCTAAAGACTGGGCGTATAAGCCATCTAAAGCAATGTTAGATGCACTGCTTAAATCTCGTTCAGAGCTAGTTAAATAGGGACGCATATGGAAGAATATAATGAAGACAATAAGCATAATAGATTAAAAAAATATGCCTCTGTTGCGAGTGTTTCAGTTGCTGTAATTTTGGCTGTTACAAAAATCATTGCTTCGTTGATGAGTGGTTCGTTGGCTGTGCTGTCTTCTATGGTTGATAGTTTGGCTGATATAGCAGCTTCAAGTATCACGTTTATTTCTGTTAAATATTCTAACAAGCCTCCTTCGGTTAAATATCGTTATGGGCATGGTAAGGCTGAGGCTTTAAGCGCGTTGTCTCAAGCCGCATTTATTGGGGGTTCTGGCTTTTTTGTGCTTTATGATGTTGTTGATAAAATTATTAATCCTCAGCCAATATCATCTGCTAAAATTGGTATTATTGTTATGTTGTTCAGCCTTGTGCTAACATTGTGCTTGGTTGCTTTTCAGCGATATGTTGTAAAAATTACAGGCTCAAGAGCCATATTGGCAGATAGCGCGAACTATACAGGTGATATTGTAACTCTTAGCTCTATTTTAATCGCGTTAATGTTTGTGGAATATCTTGATTTGCACTGGTTTGACCCATTAGCGGCATTTTTAGTTGCTGTGTTTTTAATTAGAAACGCTTGCTATATTGGAGTTGATGCAATTAAAGTTTTGATGGATAGAGAACTTGCCGTTGAGGTGCGTGAAGATATTTCTAGCATTGTTTTGAGTAACAAATTTGTAAAGGGGCTTCATGATTTGCGTAGTAGAGATACTGGTAACGGTGAGTTCTTTGAATTCCATCTTGAGCTAGATGGAGACTTAACTCTAGCTAAAGCCCATGATTATACCGAAGAAGTTGAGCAACAAATTATATCTAAATATAAAGATGCTCAAGTGGTTATACATCAAGAACCAGCTGGTCTTGATGATAAAAGATTGGATGCTGTAATTAAGAAAAACAGTAAATCTAAGAAGAAGCCTTCAATATTTAAAATGAAAAAGAATGACAAGAGAAGTTAACTATACTTATAAAGCAATTTTGTTGGTAAATCTGCTTCAACTAATTAGCCTATTGTTTGGTTATGGTGGTAGAATGCCAGTTTTTGATGTTTACGAGAAATTGGGTAACGTTGTTTATGATTCCAATAATGTTCAGTTGCTCAGATTGTTAATGTTAAAATTGGTATATGCCACAGGTGAAGCATGGGGTGGGAAGCTTCTGGTTATTATCAATATATCTGGCGCGGTAGCTGGTTTGAATTTGCTTTGTGATAGCTTTAATATCAATAAAAAGCACAAATACTTAATAATAGCTGTTTTGCTAACATATCTACCTTTTATCAAATTGTTATCTGAGGGTGATTTATATGGCTTGTATATAGGCATACTTTCGTTAGCAATATGCGCAACTGAGAGAATTTGGTTGAGAAGTATGTGGCTTGTATTGGCTTGCTTGCTAAACGGAAAGACAATATTTATCGTTATATTTATGGCTTTTTCTGGTGCTCTTAATATAGCAATAATAAGCTCGGTTTGTTTATCTATATTGGCCTTGATATACTTCCCCCTAGTTGAAAATATCTTTAGGTTTGACTGGAGCTCTTTGTTGTTTTCTTTTAACAACAACGCTAGTTTTATTGGTTTCCCAGCGTATATATATTCTATGATTTATAATAAAGATGGCGAGCTTTTTTATTCGGCAATGATTGACGGAAAATATGTTGGCTATAAGCTATTTGCATCTTTGATACTAACGATACTTACTTGTGAAATAATAAGGGTAAAGAATTGTCAGAAACTGTTTGATGCAAAAGATACCCAAATTGCTCATATATTGTTATTCGTGCCGTTAGTTGTATTATATCCACATTGGGTTCCTATTTATGAGTTAAGTGTTATCATTTTAATGTTGCCTCTACTTGCGTATCTTTATGAGAGAAAGATAGCCTGCAAAGCTTGTTTGTATGGCTTTGGGGGCTTTGTTATAGTAGCGGGCTTGGGAATAACTAGATTTATCCCTATGTTGAGAGAGTTTAATATGCTATCATGCTTCATGATGGGGATATGGATTGCCGCAATAAATATCAGAGAGTACAAAAAGAATATTTATTAACTGGCTTTTATTCTATATATTGTGTTAGAATAGTTAATCTGATACTAGATATATTAAAGGTATGGAAAATGGGAGATGATTTGATAATTAAGAAGCTTGTTGCTTCAAGCGTGCTTCAGGCACGTAATGAAGGTAAAGACTTGCTTTCTCAGGTGCGTATCGCCATTAGGGCGATTGCGTCAATTCGTCCTGATATTCCAGAGCTTACTATTAAAAGATTAGTAGAGGCGATTGCCTATAAAATGTAGTTTGTGCTAGTTAGCTATTTACTATAAAAAATACGAAAACAACCGCAAATTTAATTGCGGTATTTTTTTATTTGAAAGTCACATAATCGTGTTGCTTAGATATATCGAAACTAGCTTGCTGTAGACAGTGTTTGGTTGATTAAAGAGATGTGAGCTTATATCTTGTGCCAAAGATTGGCAGGCAAGTATAGTTAAACTTTATTGTCTTTTATTCGGGATATTTCTTTGGTGATGTCGGCTGAGCAAGCAGGTTTCTGTATTATGGGCATGTTGATATTTAAATCAGCAGTTTTTAAGAAAGCATCTTCTCTATTTTCTGCCAATACAACAATAGCAATAGAGTTAGAAAAAGCTCTAAT
>QKFK01000192.1 GCA_003252195.1 Rhodospirillales bacterium | reverse complement strand
TCAAGAACTTTATATAAAGCCTGAGTTCCTTCGTTTTCTAAATCTGCAGCTATTGCAGCTAAGTAAAATTCATGAACCTGATAAAGACCAGGTAAACATAAATCTGTTTTTTGAGCTTCATCTAGAGCAATTTTCATATCTTTAACAAAGTGCTTAACAAAAAAACCAGGTGCATAATCATTGTTGGCAATCTTTCTTCCTAAGTTATTAAGGTTCCAAGATGCTGCTGCTCCTGTTCCAATAATATCAATTAGTTGATTTTGATCTAAGCCATTTTTATATGCATATAACAAACCTTCTACTGTTCCAATCATATTTCCAGAAATAACAATTTGGTTGGCGGCCTTAGTATGTTGTCCAGCTCCTGCCTCGCCCATGAAAGATATTGTTTTTCCCATTATTTCAAAATATGGCATTAGCGCATCAAAAGTTTCTTTTTCTCCGCCCACCATTATGGCAAGAGTGCCTGCTTTTGCACCACTGTCTCCACCTGATACTGGAGCATCAACAGCTTTAATTCCGAGCCTTGATGCGCTTGTGTAAATTTCTTTAGCTAATGAAGGAGTAGATGTGGTCATATCCACCAATATAGCGCCTTTCTTAGCGTTTTTGATTATACCATCTTCTCCTAAATATGTTTCTTTAACATCTTTTGGAAAGCCAATAATAGTAAATATGATGTCACATTTTTCAGCAATTTCTTTTGGTGTTTCAGCCCATTTAGCCCCATTGTTAATTAGTTCTGACGCTTTTTCTTTGGTTCTGTTGTATACGTAACAGTCTTTTACACCTGCTTTTATTAGGTTTAGGCACATAGATGATCCCATAACGCCTGTTCCAATCCAGCCAATAGTTTTGTCAAACATAACAATTATCCTTTCGTTTATTTTAGGATTTTATTCAAAGTGTCACTAAAGTTATTTAGTGCGTCTATAATATTGCGTTTACTGTCTATCCATTCTGGAGAATAAGAGCTTAACTTGTTACCAAACTTTGATAACCATTCTTCGTGAATATCTATTGCATATGCATATGGTAGGTTTTTGCTAAAAATAACTGACGATTTGTTTGTATCTAATAGACTCATATCAGGAGGATCTAGGAGATATTCAGTGTAGCCTTTAACTTTGTTAGCCATTTGCATACCAAGTAAGGTTGGTGATAAATATAATCTATAGAAGAAACCTATTGATAATGGCATTAACAATGATATGAGAGAAGTTTGTAAGTTTGTCATTTCTGCATATATACCAACGGCATTAAATGAGGTAAATGCAAGCCCTAATGTGGCTATAGTTGAAATTGCATTCTTAATCCAGAATTTAACCCCCAGTTTTTTCTTCTTGTTATTAACGCCGTTTGATTTAGCTATTCTTTTTCTTACTTGCAGCGGTTTGCTAATTACAATTTTCCATAAATACACTGTATAAGAAGCTACAATGGATGTTACGACAAGAAACATGCCGACCCACAGTGATGTTATAGCTGTTTGATAAGGAGTGTCCGTGATTAATGCGATTGCTCCTAAAGAGAATAAGTACATAAAAATACCAAATCCTGCGTATAATAAATTAAGAGAGTTAAACTTCTTCTTATATTTAGATTTAATGTTTTTGCTTATTATTTTAAGGGCGCGCTTGAATTTTAGTGAATAATTTTTGCTTAAATATATAACAGTGTTGTCTTTGCCAAACAATGTTGAAGCAATGTCTTTTTCTATTTTATCAAGCTTAGATACGTTATCGCTTGTTTTAATGATGGAGATTTTTTCTCCTTCATCGTTTATTGATATGAAGCCTTTTGTTGCCATAGATAATATGCATGAAATAAGATTGGTGTTATCTATCTTGTTATTTGAGATATATCTAAGAGCAAATGGGCTTATATCATCAGGAGCACTAATTTTTTTAACACTCATATGCTTTTTGTTTTTATTACTGATTGATTTCCAAGACAAAAGATAAGATAAGAGTACACATATTGCCCCAATTATTGAAACAAATATCATTCCATAATCATTGATAAAATAGCTAAATTTCCGTGATGCGTTTGGTTTGTTAAGGCTGTTTGCTGGCAGATTTATTGTCGCAATCAAAGATTCTCCATAGAATAATGGTTTTGTTGTTAAAAAGACAACTTTTTGAGGAGATAATTCTTTTGATACATAATTCTCTGATTTCGCTCGTTTGGATCCTGTTGCGGCTAGATAACCAGTTGTGCTAACATCATCAGGCAAGTTGATTGATAATGATGCTCTTGCAACGATTAAGCTCCAGTTACCTCCTGTTGCGTTCCATACTAATTCTTGGAATGAGTCATAATCAGATATCATTCTATCTGCTAAATATGATATTACATAAGTGTGAATACCTCTTGATAAACTAGGTTCTGTTGCCGCAATAACTTTTCCATAAATTGTGTTTTGGGTTCTATAAGATATTTCTTTTCCATCACGTAATATGCTAATTATAGATACATCGATAGGTGTTTTGTTGCCTGCTCTGTCAATATATCCGTTAGGAAACATACGAACTAATCCATTCCTAACTTTCATTCCCATGTTAACAATTTTAATTTCTTC
>QKFK01000017.1 GCA_003252195.1 Rhodospirillales bacterium | reverse complement strand
TTTAGAAGCTGTTGTGTTTTCTTGCACAGCATTTTTAATTTCTTCATTAACTTGTTGCGAATATCGCCAAGCCTCACATGATAAATCCTTAAAATCTTTAAATTGGCTTATCTCCCTGTTTAGATATTCACGTAACTTTTCTACAATTGCAAAATACTTAGTTGACGATATTTTGGCTTCAATCTCGGGTAAAGAATGAACCAAATCAGAAGGAAGTTTACCTGATTCATAAATATACCATGTATTACGTTGATCTAGATTTAAAAATGAATTAGGCGCAATCCAATAAAGGCCCATAGTAATTTTACTGTTGCCGTTTCCTTTTTTATTAATTGCTAAATCAAAGAACTTAGAAAGCGCTTCACGTTTTTTAGCAGATGGGTTAACTGAATAATCCAATGCTGCCTCAAAAAGCCACCATAATTCATCGATGTCATCCTCAGCTCTTTTGCCAACAAAATAGTAAAAAGTTGCATTCTGGTTATTCAATACCGGAATACTCTCAAACGCTGTTGGTATTTTAGCAGTAATACCAAACAATTCAGCGATTGCTGAAATGATTTTAATTCTATTTTGTTCTTTCATTAAACTTTTGTTGAATAGTCCAAAAACAGTGAATGGATCTATATCAACGATTTTATTGTTTTTTTCTAATGTTGGCAGGTTAATGCCTGTGTCTTTATAAATTTTCTTGACCGTAGAAATCAATTCTTGACGGTTATCTTTATAAGCCAGCAGTTTTTGAGCAAACTCCTTATAAAAATCCACCCAGTCATATTTGTTTGTGGCCATGTGAATGCTCCTTCTGTAAGCATTAATTTCCTTTTCCTGTTGACTGAGCTGTTTAATTGCCTGAAGTATGGACGGTTTAATTTCAGATGATATTCCGAAATCTGACTGGAGCTTTTGAGCAGCTTCATACTGTGATAACCCAAAAAGCTTTGCAGAAAAGGCAATGACATCGCCGTGTTCGCCACAGCCAAAGCAATAAAAATGGTCGTGATAAAGCTTCATTGATGGATTTTTGTCGTCATGGAACAGACAGTTTATCATGCTGTTTCCTGTAATATGAACGTCGTAATACCTTGCGGTGTCGATGAGGTCAAGGCTCTCTTTTATGAATTTGAAATCAATCATGGGGATTCCTCCTTCCTTACTTAATCGGAGTAATGCTCCGACATATCTGGGCGATATGTAAAATGCCCCTCACTTTTTAAGGCAAAAAAATGAGGGGGTGGTAACCAAAATCATTGATTTTTTTAAAATAATCTCCATCTTGCATAAATTCAAGTTGCGAAATCTATGCAGTATAACTGAAATTGCTATTGAATTTGCTGTCGCTTTTCGGGGCATTTTTTAATGATTTTCATATCCGTAAGCGTTTTAAAATTTTCTTTTGATAAACTATGAGCATAAGTCTGTTAAAAACAGTAATATTCTTCCTATGTACTTTACAGAAAACTATCATACAGCAATTATCGATAGGTGTAAATGGAATCGGGTGCAGGAACTGCTAATAAACCGCAAAAGTAATTCAACTGTTATTTTACCTAAATCCGTTCCTAATCATTTAATGGTAACAAGAATTAAAAGCGGAAGTTTGAAAGGTTATTTTCTTATTGATACGACTTGGACAAAACAGGAAAGAGAGCAATTCTTAAAAATAATTGGCTCTGTAAACAATTTAAACGATGAAAGGTGATATTATTATGGCTATTGATTTTAAAAATCTAAATCTTGAAGTTCTCGACATTACTACAATTGCATCTCCTGATATGTTTGTTAATCTAACAGGAATTCCCTTTACTAAGCGTATTCTTGATGATATGAATTATCCTGCAAATGTTCAGTACGCTATAGATGCTGGCAACAAAGTATTTGCTATTCGTGCTTGTAAAGTTAATGATGCAAAAGCTGTTCCTTTTTCAAAGCCAAATCAGAGCAAAAGACAACGCTTAGCTCCAACAACAAAAATCTTGTGGAAACAATTCGTGCTCTGATGAAGGACGAATGGAAACCAGATGCTAGATATAAAGTAACTGGTTTTTATATATCAGAAAATAAAACTATGGTTTTTGATTTGTCTGAAGCGGTTGAAGAAGAATTTCGTACTAAAGAAGAGAAGTAATAACTCTATCCAATAAAATTGAAAAAACACGCTGTCATCGCTAGATTGCGATGACAGCGTGTTTGATTTCATAATCTGCCGTAAATGTCTATCAAAAACTTTTATTATTTGAAAACTTCTATACGGCTACCCTACTTAAGTGAGGAGTTTTTCGTTTTAACATACATGTCCAATAATAGAAACTTATTAAAATGCAGCCACCTACAAGAAAAAATCTAGCAGGCGGTCACTATTTTCACTTAATCATCTTAAAATACTTCAACGCATCCATAATAGCCGCTTCCTTATCCTTCGGACACTTCGTCTACTTTGCGTCCTCAGATTTAACCTTGTTGTAATTCTCACGCTCAATAATCCCACATTTCTGTTTTACCTGTGCGATATACAGAGAAGATACCGACAAACCAGAGTGTTCCTTCACATAAGCTTTTATTTCATCATAAGTGGCTTTGCTCTCTACAGATGTC
>QKFK01000102.1 GCA_003252195.1 Rhodospirillales bacterium | reverse complement strand
TCTTTACTTCTGATTGAATAAATCTGTATAGAACCATTTTGCACATTTTCATCGTAACTACCTTTACCGACACAATGACCCATTATATCTGATTCATAATCAAGAGCTGTTTCAGTATCTTTACGGTTCATATTAGGGCCACCAACCTGAACCGCATAATAATCATCACCCAAATCCATCAAAAACTCAGTACCAACCTTTGATTTTTTAAAATTATCAGCATCATTTTGTTGTTTTTCAGCTTTTTTAGCCAAATCATCATGCCATTTTTGGGCTTCATCTTTAGCCGCTTCAAAGGTGTCTATTTCATTAATAGTTTTTAAAAAATCTAATTTAAGTTTTGTTTTAGGTTTGTCTAATTCTTTATTGATATATTCTTCACATGTTGGGTAGAAAAAGTCTCTTATAAACTGCAAATCACGATGGAATTCTGATGGAACATTATCAGGATTAAAATTAAAAACTTTTTGCCCAGAAGACACTGCCTTAACCAACCATTCTGGAGAATCTGGAGTTATGTTTGTTACGCTTTCTTCACGAGTAAAATATTCTCTAACCCGAAGCTTTAACCACTGATATGTCATAGCGTTAACGATTTTTGTTTTATTATTCTCGATATAATCTTTGGAAGTTAAATCCTTAGCTGTGAAGGTATCAATATCACCACCATGATAAACTAAGTTTGCTATAAACTTATTTAATGACTTTTCATTAGCAAGATTAATCGGCATATCGCTCACTCCACAATGTTTAATGAGCGGAATCATAACACATTTGACAAATTTTGTCCATTACAATAACCAACAAACACAAACAGAAATTTATATTAATTGCCGTAGCAAATAATTTGATTAAATTGAGTAATACAAGGAAATAAGCATGAGTAAAATTTTAATGTACAATTAGTACATGAATTTTATGAATTGAGGAAATTACACCTTAAAATTGGCAATAAAGAGTTTTAATGAGACAAGTAGCAGGAGAGCAAATATTTTTTAGCGCAGTGTATATTTAATACATGAGCAGAAAAAATATGCAGCACGACGCACTAATTATCCATTAAAACTCTTTATTTTTCGATGTCGAGACGACGCTTCTGCGTATATAAAAAACGAATTCTGTCATACTCAAAGCTTGAACCTGTTTGATAGTATCTAAACTCTGTTTTATCGCGTGTTGATATTGCGTTTAGGGCATAATATGGCAAGAATCTTTCATTATGACTATCTATATCTGCAACATCTAACTCGCTTAGAGCATAGTTTTTCACGCCAGTCCCAACTGTATCACGCATATTTGACGGACCTAAGATTGGCAGTACTAAAAATGGGCCTTCTGACACGCCATAATGACCTAGCGTTTGCCCAAAATCTTCATCTTGTTTTTCCAGCCCAATTTTTGAAGCAACATCAAACAGCCCAAACACACCTATAGTCGTATTTATTGCTACCCTAGAAAGGATCTCGCCACTTTGCTTTGCTTTTAACTGAAGCCCAGAGTTAGCAAAGCTGAACAAATCATCTATGTTGCCAAAGAAATTATTTATACCTGCTCTGATTGGTGATGGAGTTATTTTTCTATATCCATTTAAGACTGGCAAAAATATATATTGATCAAATTTTGCATTAAAATAATATGTTCTGCGGTTCATACGCTCCCACGGATCATAAACATCTATAGCACTCGGAACATTTGCAACTTCTTCATTGCGCACATCATGAATAGCATAAGACAAACCATCATTATATTCTGGTTTTTGGGCGCAGGCAGATAAAATCACAGCAAAGAATAGCAAGGTTATTTTACGCATTACTTACCCTCCTTTGCGTTGATAACATTCATAAAATATTCGGCGTTTTCTTTATATTCCACGTTACCGCAATGCCCACCTACTGGGAAAAATTTTGCTCTTGTGCCAAACACCTTTTTAAAGAACTTTTTATCAGCCTTATCGATTATGATATCGTCTTCATTATGCATTAAATAGATGTTATCAGCATTTTTTAGATAATCTGATATCTGCGAAAGAGAGATGTATTTCACAAACCAATCAAATGGCATGTTATTTTTCTTTGCATAAAATGGCACTAAAAATTCTTTTGCATAATTATCAAAACCCAAGCTTGCCGCTACTTTTAGATATTTATATAAAGGCTCAAACTTAGTAATATTTTTTTCTGGAGAAACTATATAACCATATTTTGTCATTACATCTGATGTAAACACCATCTCAACCATCGATATTCTAAAAGCCATACCGATTAGAACTTGCATTTTTTCATCAGTTAATTTATCTGCGGCGTTCTTATACATCGAGTATAAAAACTCATCATTAAAGGTAATTTTATCGTGACGTTTATATTCTTCTGCGATGATACTAAAAATATCTCTAAAGAATTTATCAACCTCCCCAATGTCACCCTTAAGGTTTTTATTGAGCAAAGCATCAATTTTTGTAACAGATTTATAAACATCTGCAGGAGGGTTAACCAAAACAACCTTTTTAAAATTAAAGGCCTCTTCATATTTATCAATATATGAAATAAACGCAGATTCATAAGCACCTAGACTATATCCAGTTAAATAATATTCCGTAGGATTTATTTCATCACTTAGCTTAAACTTTATCTTACGCATTAAAGCATATAAATCTTTAGAATCTTCCCAAGAGTTGCCAGATATCATATCGGTTGATGCTGTTATAATAAAATTAGGGTGCGTTGGAGAAGACAATGAAACAACATGAAACCCCAGCTTATAAAACATTCTTGCTAAGGCGTAATTTTTTTCTGATTGATAATCAGATCCTGTACCTGCAATTACAAAAGCAAGTGGAGCATCTTTTTTAGGTTGTTTTAACAAACCATATTCAAATTTAGGGCTATACCAAAAAACCTCTGGTATTTCCCTATCATTATGCATGGTTAATTCACGTTTAATAAACCCAACCTTCGGTAAATCTGCCTCAAACTCAGGCGGAGTACCAACAATAGTTGCAACCAATGGATTTTTAATTGGGTAATCATAGGCATATGCATATGCATTTGCGTTAAGCAAAAACAACATAAAGACAAAAGCTATAAAACCTTTAATGAAAGCCATAAAAAATATCTTTTTAATAATTATTAAGCGTTATATATTAATACATTATTGCAAACAAAAGAGCAAAGCAAAATGAACCTAACTAAAAGTAAAAGTCCATTTAAGTATGAAAAGCCTGATAATAGCTTCAACCTATGGGCTTATGCGTCTGTTATGATTTGTATTATATATGGATTATATCTATTCGCCTTTAATTTTGCAGAGCATGATGCCATTAAATTTGGTTACTTTATGAATATTTGGCACAACCAATATTTTAATATTGATGACGCTACCAACCATTTTTTTTCAACAATAACACCACACGGCATAAAGCTTTTATATTATATATCCATTAAAATGGGATTATCCGTTATGCAAAGCTTCCAGATTGGTGGGATAATAGCATCTGGCATTCTTGGGTTATTTATATACAAAATATGCCATGAATTATCTGGCAAGAATTTCATCTCATTTTTAAGTGTTATAGTCGTAATGCTTTTTTTAAGCCTAGATGGCAGTGTTTTTTCTGGCACCCCCAAGAACTGGGGGTATCTATTTTTATCAATGTGGTTTTATTTTTTAATAAAAAACAAGTTTGCTTTAGTTAGCCTCACATCGCTAACGCTACCGCTTTTTTATCCTTTTTTTGGCGTACTATTAATACCTACTACAATTATTCACGCCCTCAGCATTAAAGATAAAAGATTATGTTTTTCTGGCAGAATTGCCCCTAAATATATTTTATCTATATTATCAGCATTCTTTTTATCATTATCACTTTTCATTAGCGAAGTATCAAAAACGGTTCAGGTTAGATATAGCACTAATATTGACATATATGGATTTAATGAGGCCAATAACAATATTACGTCTGGGCACATTTTAGATAAGCTATTTCTCAACCCACTAGTATCGTTTAACAGTCAATTTCCATTATTTGGCAATAGCTACAGCTCAAATATTTTGTCAGCAATATTTTGCATAATATTAATTGCCATGTTCTTTTTTATCTGCATTAAAAAATCACGCCTTATAAGCCCACAAAGCCGTATATTTGCAACCACATCAAGCGTGGCTATTTTCTTATATTTATTTGCACTATTCAACTTATTCCAGTTTTATCTACCATCTGCCTATACAACCCCTGTAATCAGGCTTATTGCTCCAATATTTATAATTATTTACATTGGTAGAAACACTGAACTAAAAGCGTCTTTGATAAAGATTAGCGTTGGCATAATATTAGGAGCAGGAGCTTTAATTGGTGCATTCAACATAAAATCAAGCCAATATTACATTAAGGCAACCCCAAACCCTATAGTAGACTACATAAAATTAACCCACCCGCAAAGCACCGTTGCAGGCCTTGGAGATGAGCTAAATATTATAGCGCTAACAACATCTAGAAACTTATATTACACCCCTGAGTTTTTCATATCCTTTGACCCTACAATACTCGGTATATCAATGAACCGCATGAAATATATCAACGAGGGTATATATTCTAGTAAGGACATCTCTAAACTCTTAATCCTAATCAATGCATCTGCAAGCAACTTTATCCTAGTGCCTAAGACAAAATACTCTACGGGAAATAAGTTTTTAGATAATCTGGGCATAAAAAATGAGCTATCACCTTTATTAGGAAGCAACATAGAATGTATTAAAGCGGAGTCAAAAAACTCTATTTTACTATCTAGCAATTGCATTTCTAAAGATATCAATAGCGTAATGAATCCCAGAAATCAGCCATAAAAAACGATTCCTACACCTTATCATTAAATTAAGCGCTAGAATCTCATAACTACATATGCGAACAAAAAATCAAGATTTTTTTTTGAAAATTTTTGTACAAAAATATTACACAACAAAATTCTTATAAAACAATAGGTTTAGGCACAATAAACGATGTGAGTAGTTTTGATTTGTTAAATATGTTAACAATTTTTTTATAGACAAGAGCAAAACATATAAACATATTCGGCGTCAGAAATAAAAACGTGGGGGAACGTATATGAAAAGGGGATTACTTGAAATTGTTTCAGGTCCAATGTTTGCTGGCAAGAGCTCTTTCTTGCTAAAGCGTGCTAATGAGTGCAGTGGCAAGGTTGTTGCTTTCAAACCTGCTTTTGATACTAGATACAGCAATACAGAAGTAAAAACTCATAACGGAACAGGCATTGTTGCAATTAATGTTTCTAAACCAGCTGATTTAAAAGTTGCTCAAGATGCTGAAATGGTTCTATTTGACGAGATACAGTTTTTTGATGCACCTCATTACAGCGGATCTATTGTAGATGATATTAATTCTATGCTAGATAAAGGAATAAACGTTGTTTGCGCGGGGCTTGACACATCATGGCAAGGCAACGACTTTGTAATCACCAAAAGAGTTGAAGAAACAGCTAACATTGTTACTAAAACAACCGCTGTTTGCTCAGTATGTGGTGAACCAGCAACCAGAAGCTTCAAATTTGGCGGTTCATCTGCAGAAATAGAGCTTGGCTCAGCGGATATTTACGAACCAAGATGCGAAAAACATTTTTTACAACCTCATAACATCTCTGCTAAAGAGTTGCGTGGCGAGCATGACCATGCATGGTCTCAGAAAATTGCTCATGCGATTGAAGAAAAGAAACGCAAAGAAACTGCTTATGTTGCTTGAATGCTTACACCTCAAACAACAGTATAAAAAAGAAGGCTTAAACGCCTTCTTTTTTACGCCTAATTATCAACATTGCCAAACATATATAAAAATCAATAACAGCCAATATTATATAACTAAATAAGCATGGGTTTATAACAAACGAGAAATAGATACTTTTCATCACCTGCTAAAAAAAGACATCATACAAAGCACATCAAGATAGAAACGACCTTAACAACTAAGGTTTCATCTCGCTAGTTGGGAAAGTCCAGCCAAATTCATCATATTTAATTCCTTTGTCATGGCACTCAAGAGCCCTACGCACACAATGAACCGTATTTTCTGGCAAATCATCAACGGCAAAGAATTTTAATTCCTTGCATTTATCTGGCTCCGTATTTGTAATTTCACCACTCCATTTAGTGCATGTAAAATAAAAATCTATATATTCACATTTTTCTAAATCTGGACAGCTTCTATGAACTGTTTGAGAAAAGACTAAATCATTTATATCAATATCAATTCCAGCTTCTTCTTTAGCTTCTCTAACCATTGCATCTCTTGCGCTTTCAGCACCATCTAGATGCCCAGAAACCAAACTGTACCAATTGTCATAATAGCCACTGTTCTGGCGAAGGTGCATCAAAATCCTACCATTATCATCAAACAACAGCAAAAAAACGGCAGATCTTATACTATATCTTTCTTGTTTCATTATTTTTTCTCTTTAATAACTTGCAGTTAATGGTGGCTATATTATAGACTATAGATGTTTTATTAAAACCTTTATTTAGGGCATATTTGCATGAAGAACAATCAAAGCTCCCAAGGCTTCACCTTAATAGAGCTTGCTATCGTTATTAGTATTATTGGTTTAATCGTTGGCACTGGCATGGTATCCATCAACCCTATGATTAAGCGTTACCAACTAACAAAAACCCGTAACAACCTTCAAGAAGCTAATTCTGCCTTACTTGCATATTCCTTGCAAAAAGGCAACCTACCCTGCCCTAGCAACAGCACAAAAATTGGCAAAGCAACCTGCGAAAACACCCCCATACAAAAAGGCTTTATCCCATGGCAAGAAATTGGCCTCGAGCGTAATTATGCCATAGATGGCTTTGGGCGCATGATGACATATTACATTGACAGTTCTTACACCAATAAAAGCAAACTAAATTGCTTAAGTGGTAGCATAAATTGGCAAAACTTAAAATCTGATATTAAAATTAACGACGCATCTAACACCCACAATCAAGATGGATTAATGCGTCCTGCTTATGTGTTAATCAGCCACGGAGAAAATGGCAAAGGTGCAATTATGCCATCAGGAGCTAAATTTGCATATAGCGAAAAGATTGGCACAGAAGAAGCTCACAACTCACAAATAACACCATCAGAAGGAAAGTATAATGACGTTATCCTTTATAGCGATTCAATTGGGGGCAAGTTTGATGACGTTATCATCAGTAAGACCGCAACCAGAATATTATTAGACACAGGTTGCCTCAAAAGATGATGGATAAGAATATAGATTTTTATAACCAGAACGCAGATTTGTTTTTTAACACTACTTTTAATGTAGATATGAGCCAACAATATCTTAGTTTCTTAAAGTTCTTACCACCTAAAGCAAGTATTTTAGATGCTGGTTGTGGCTCTGGCAGAGACAGCAAATTTTTTATCAATAGTGGTTATAAGCTAACTGCATTTGACGCATCAGAAGAGATGGTGAAAAAAGCATCTTTATTATGTGGCAAAAACATCTTAAAAATGACCTTTAATGAAGTGAATTTTAGTGAGATTTTTGATGGCATATGGGCTAATGCTTCATTATTGCATTTACCTAAAGAGCAAATCAAACCAACTATAGAAAAACTCTGCAAAGCATTAAACCATAAGGGCATATTTTATATGTCATTCAAATATGGTGAGTTTAAAGTTACCAAAGAAAATGGACGTAGCTTCTGCAATATGAATGAAGCTGGCATAAAGAGCATAATTAACTCAATCCCTCATATGCAAATACTAGAATGCACCAAACGCAAAGATTCAAGAGCAGATAAAGAAACCATCTGGCTCAATGTCATCACCCGCAAAGATAAAAGCATGAACTTTGTACGGTGATGATAAAATCCATTATACGTCACAACAAAACTCCACCTAAAACAAAAGGCAGATATAAAACCTGCCTTTGCTATAAAACTTTGTTTTTAATGCCCTATTAGATAAAGCCCATTTTTTGAGCTGTAACCACGGCTTGTGTACGATTGTTTGCACTCAAGTTGCGAAGCAATGCATTAATATGAAGCTTAACTGTAGCTTCTGATACATTCATTTCATATGCGATTTGTTTGTTTGACAAACCTTCGCCTAAAAAGTTGAGCACTTCTAATTGTCTTGAAGTTAATGACTTGCCATTTGGGAGAAGTTTTTTAGCTTCTTTAATAACGCTATCTGCTGTCATACCAATGTTTGCACTAAGCATTGCAGGAGGCAAATATGTACCGCCTTCCATAACTAATTTCAGAGCATTAACCAAAACTTTGGTATCTGAACCTTTAGGAATGTAGCCAACAGCACCCAAATCAAGAACTTTTTTGATATCTGCGTAATTTTCAGATGCAGAAAGAACAATAATTTTTGTAATTTCTTCTAGCTTGTCCATCAATTCAACCAAGGCATCTTCCCAACCATTGCCTGGCATATTAAGGTCTAGAAGAACTAAGTCTATATCACTATTTTCAGATATAACCTTAAATGTCTCCGCAAAATCTTTGCTTTCAATCACTTCTGCTTCTGCGTCTATTTTATTTAGTTGTAGTTTAAGACCATCACGAAAAAGCGCGTGATCATCAGCGACTAATACCTTCATCTTACAGCCCCACATTTTTAATATAAACCAAATACTAACCCGTAATTTTGGAATTAGTGAAATGAATTATACCTTAATTACAGGTATAATACAACCCCTCTTTGTATAATTGTTGTCGTATCAACCTGTTATAACACAAAGTTCTATATTAGCTTCAGCAAACATAACAGATGCCACACGGTTTGATTCAGCCCAATCATCGCGCAAACTGTTACCCCCCTCTACCACAACTCTTTTAATTCCAGCTTGAATTACCGCTCTTGCACAGTCAGAGCAAGGAAGGTGCGTAACATAGATGGTACAACCATCAAGCGAAGTCCCTGTATAACAAGCATTATAAACAGCATTTCTTTCAGCATGTTCGGTAAATTCATATTTTATTGGGCGCTCATGGCGAGAATCATCGTCATCATTAACCCCACGAGGAAAGCCATTAAAACCTATGGCTCTAATTTCTTTTTTAGGACCCACAATAACAGCCCCAACTTGAGTTGAGCGGTCTTTTGACCATGATGCAAACAATTTTGCAGCATCTAAAAATCTTCTATCCCACTTACTATCAGACATTTCACACCTTAAAAATAATATGTTAATTTAACCAATAAAACCAATGCAACCTATAAACGCAATAGACATTAAGTTTTACCGCCTCTTACATATCTAAAGTTTTTTCCCACTCTAGAGCTGTTTTTAATATAGTTTCGATATTATTAAACTTTGGCTCCCAGCCAGCTAGCTTCTTAATTTTATCAGAATTAGCAATCAATGCTTCTGGGTCACCAGCCCTGCGAGAAGACTTTTTAATATTCAACTCTTTACCAGATACTTTTTGCATATTTGCTAAGATTTCCAATACAGAATAGCCTTTTCCATAACCACAGTTAAAAGTTTCACTCTTATTATGTTTTTTCATATATTCATAAGCTTTTAAATGTGCGTTAGCCAAGTCAGACACGTGGATATAGTCTCTTACACAAGTACCATCTTCTGTGCCATAATCAGTCCCAAAAACTTGTATTTCTTTTCTTTTGCCACAAACATGCTCGCAAGCAATTTTAATTAAATGTGTAGCAAGATCGCTAATTTGCCCACTTTTACCATTTGTGTCAGCGCCAGCAACATTAAAGTAGCGCAAAATTGTGTAATTCATATTATTTGCTTTTGCTACATCTTTAATCATCATTTCTGTCATCAACTTAGATGCCGCATATGGGTTTTCAGGAGAAGGAACAAAATCTTCTTTCATCACTTTCTCTGGATTACTACCATATACAGATGCTGTAGAAGAAAATATAAAGTTTTTAATATTGTAACGCACACAAGATTCTAAAAGATTACGACTAACTGCAGTGTTATTTTGATAATATTTAAGCGGGTTTTTTACAGATTCAGATACAACAATAGAACCAGCAAAATGCAACACACAATCAATATTGTGTTTTGCAAATACACTATTCATAAAAGATATATCACCTGCATTTCCATGATAAAATATTGCTTCTTGAGGGAGCAATGTTCTATTTCCCTTTGATAAATCATCAACAACAACAACCCTATAGCCTGCGCTAACTAACTCATGCACTGTATGAGAACCAATATATCCAGCTCCACCAGTTACTAATAACTCAGTATTGTCAACCATAGAAAATCCCCCAAACAGCATAAAAAATTAAAATATTGGCTAGTCTATGACAATTAACCGATATTTTAAACGACTATTTACAATTAAATAAAAAGCAAATGACTTTCTTTTAGCAATATTACATAAATTTGCTTTTTCTATCAAA
>QKFK01000067.1 GCA_003252195.1 Rhodospirillales bacterium | reverse complement strand
TATGCTATATGAAATGGCGGATATAGCTCAGTTGGTAGAGCGCTGGTTTGTGGTACCAGTTGTCACCGGTTCGATCCCGGTTATTCGCCCCATATTCCCTCCTTACGCCAGCTCTTCGGGGCTGGCTTTTTTTGTATCTAATTTACAGATTATGTTACTGCTTATCTTAAGTTGGATTCTGGGTTATCTGTTTAATCAAGCATGTGAAATAAACAGTGTGGGAGCGGATGCTCGTATCTGTTTATTAAGCTTTAGGTCGTTATTACGAGGCTTTGATAGTCTGGCTTATAATAACCAATGATATGATAAGTTTATTCTTTTAGAGTGGGTGTTTGTGAGGTGATGTTGCGTGGTTAAATAGAAGATTAACTCTTAAGGAATTTTTTGTATGAGAATTGTCTGAATTGGCTTAAATATTCAATATACTCATTCCATATTATTAAGGCATCAGAGTTGTTTTTAGGTGTGAAATAAATATCTTTAGTTGGGTACCCAAACTCAGATATATATTGCTTTACAGAGACCTGAATAAAAACCATTAGAGCTTCAATAGTTTTAAATTGACCTAAAAAACAAGTAACTTCTTTTTCCTTTATTTTCTCAATTTTAGCTCTGTATAGTTTTATCTTATTAAAAGACTTTTCATCGATATTTGTTAAATCATCATCAAGCGCAACAAATATTTCATCTAGAGCTGTTTCATATTCTTTTTTCTCAGCAACTAGCTTGTCATACTTATTTTTCCATTTGGAATCGTAGAGCTTGTTTTTAGTGTTTTCCATCTTGCGTTCTTTTAAGTGTTATCTTTCTGCAAGGTTATTTCTAACTTTCTTTGCAATGTTTAACGTAGGAGACACAGGCTTGTCAGATTGTTTTGCTTGCTTCTCTATTTCTTTATAAGACGATGACCTTAAATTGGCCTTCAATACTCTTTCTGTATTTTTATCACTTATAAGACTATTTGCAAGCTCAGACTTTAAGCCATCATCACCATTTGCTTGAATTTGCTGATAACTAATAATCTTGTTAGATGTAACATAATTAGCTATAACGCTCATTTCATTGTCATGACGCTTTTGGAAACTATCTTCTAATTTGTTAAATTTATTCCAGAATTTTTGAGCTTTTGCATCATTGTTGTCAATGTCATGCTCCATGGCTCTGCTAGCTAATTCTAACAAAAGAACATTGGATATTTTTTCTTTTCTATCCGCGATACCGCCTCTATCAAACATTTTTTCAATTGTAGATTTTTCTTTGGCAGCAATTTCTTTATCAACCATAACAGAGGCCAAATCTTTTGGTGGGGTTGATGGTACGTCATATAAATTTACAATGTGGCTATCAAATTCTTTACCAAAATCGATTTTCCAAGCAGGATTTATTGGTAGGTCATATCCAAGTTTTTTCATGTCTTTGTAATAGCCAATTAAATCATCATTGCTTTTAAGGATTTTAGCTTTTTTATCTGGATAAACAGCATACATAGGTCTTGATGGGGTTATACTTAATGGATCTGCGTATGGGTTGTATGAATCTGGCCCATGGAGAATCATTTTAGAGGCGTGCCCTTTGTTGTATTCATCTACAGACATGTTGTGGCTATTCTTGTCTACTTTACCTAATCTTTTATCGTTTTCTTCAAGCCTATTATTTACAACTTGAGCCGTCATGGTTGTGATTCTGTTGGTTATGCCGAAATCATCATCTTTGTAAATATCTGTCATATGTTTTCGGTCATTGCTTGGGGCTAGAGATAATAGGTCATAGTCAGAACGTAATGGTCGACCTTCTTTATCAGCAAGAACCTCCATTCTCTCACCTTCAGCCTCTACTATTGCTACGGTTACAAGTCCTTGTTCAATTGCGTCGTCAATTTTGGCTTGAGTTCTATCTATGTTTAATTGTACTTCGTCTCTAACAGAAGGGTTGTCATGAGATTCTTTGTATTTATCACCGAGTTTGCTGTCCATTGCATTTTTAGGAACAAGTCCAGCAAATGGCCCTGTTTCTGCAGTTTTTCCAGGTACATGTTTGTCTTTTGATGCACAAGAGATATGCCTTGTTGATCCATTAGAATCAACAACAGTAGCTCCTTCTTCTTCCCATTTTAATGATTGAAGGTTACCTGTTCTGAAAACGCCAACAACGCCCAATAAGTCAAAGGAATCAGCTATAACTTTTGCATGTTTTTTTTGTACACCAGTTTTATTCATTGTTTTTAGCTTTCTTAAATTTTTAACTGCAATACCATCTTAGCTTTTTTAGACAGAAATGTCTATAAACTAAATTGCTTTGTTATAAAATTATAATGCAAAAAGTGCATTGTTTTTACTTTTTATCTAATCCATTCGGGATTAATTCTTCGTGTTTAGCGACTTTTTCATCAATCTCATTTATTGTCTTTTTAAGAGCGGCGCTTCTTTTTGCATTATTAGGGTGAGACCTATCAAGATATAAAGAATGTGGTGAGTCTACTGACATTTTCTGCCATATATCTTTAGCCTCTTTGTAATTATATCCAGCTCTTGCTGCTATATATAAACCAACATAATCAGCTTCTTTTTCATCTTCTTTAGATCCAAAACCTCTAGCTGAGTTCGCCATTATATCTACACCGCCACTTCCATTGGTTGGATCGATCATGTAACCTATTATTGATCCTATTGCAGCTTGGTTATTAGATTTTTCTGGGTGTTTCATTATGTTGTGAGCAAACTCATGCCCTAAAATTATAGCTTTAGCATCTTTAGAATATAAGCTTAAATCTTTGTACATTGATTTTGTTATGTAAACAGCTTTTCCATCTGCGTAAGCATTGCTTTCCGCTGATGAATCTAGGAGTACTTCATAATAGCAACCAACCTCAGGTTTGTAGGTGATTGATTTTACGTCATTATTTCTTATGTAGGTTACTTGAATGTTATCAATGTATATTGATTTATTTAGTTTAAGCCAGTCTTTTAAAAAGTTTTTGTTTTCACCTTGTTCATTGCTTGCTTCAATATAGCCAGCTTTAAGAATTATATCGCCATCTCTTAAACCTGCTTTATACGCAGGTGAGCCGTTATATACATTTTTAACTCTATATCTTTCATCAAGATTATACTTCTTTTTTAGCCCAACATATCGGTCTCTTCTCAATTGCGATAACTTTTCAAAAAAGCCAAGCTTCTCATTATTCCATACTGTAAACCCAATTAATATTTCAGGTTCTTTGTTACAAAAGTCTTTTGCTGCTTTAGATAGGCGGTAAGAATATTCATCTAAAGTTGCTTCAACGTTTTTGTGATGCTCCATTATGGTTTCCCAATGTTCGTACCTCTCTTGTTGCTCTTCTTCATCGCTAATATTGTAATATTGAGATTGGTGTGAACATGACGTGATAAATAATATAGCTACAATTGACGTAAATATTTTTTTCATAATTTTTGCCCATAAAAATATCCCCTTGATTGAATATCAAGGGGACTAAATAAATGAAATTATTTTTTAAGTTCTGCAACCTTCTTTTGAATTGATTCTATTAAAGCGCTTACTTTGCCGCCAGAGTTGGTAATAACGCTAGAATATTCATTTCTATATGTTAGAGCCATGCTAACACCTTCGGCGTTAATGTCGATAACCTTAAATGTTTTGCCGTCTTTTTTTAGTCTCCAAATAACATTGATGTTATTAGGTGCAAGTTTAGGGTCTTCAGAAGGGACAAGAACAGATGAATTAACTGATAATTGATCGCCTTTTTCTGATGGGGTTACTGAGTTCACGTTAAAAATTGATGAACCATAACCGTCAAATCTATCGCTCCATGTTAGAACAACAACATCTTCAAAGTTTTCTCTGAAAGCTTGTTTTTCTTCTGGTGAAGCTTGTCTCCAGTAACGAGATAAAACAAACTTGCTTAGCCAGTCTAAATCAACATTATCATGAAACAATTTGCCAAAGTTTTTACGTTTGTCTTCTCTTGTAATATTTGGGGTAAGGATTGTTTGTTTCGCTTTGTCTGTTAAATCTTTTACAAATGTTA
Organism: Rhodospirillales bacterium; assembly: GCA_003252195.1. Taxonomy (GTDB): domain Bacteria; phylum Pseudomonadota; class Alphaproteobacteria; order QKFK01; family SZUA-500; genus SZUA-500. Next base: position 6,728 of record QKFK01000067.1, on the reverse strand, counting down.
TTGCGTCATTATCTGTGTTTGCAAGTGCATTAGCTGTTTTTGCAGGTGCAATGGCACAAGCTAAAAACAATACTAAAAGTATCTTCGGCAATTTACTCATTAAATCCCCCATGTTCCCTAAATTAATTATTCTTCGCCGTCAAAATTCTCAAAATACATATCTTCATAGTTTGCAGAAGCATTACCACTATTTACTGTGGTTTTTGAGCATTTACCTGTTTCTTTGCAAATCAACTGACGGTATATGCTTCTTGTTGATGCATACATATCAATTGAGTTGCGTCTTAAATCATCAACTTCTTCAATTAAACTTTCACGCTTTGTTACAACGTCAGCTGCTGTGAAGCCGTAATAAGCGATTTGAAGACCGTCATCATCTTTATCTTGCATATAGGCAATATTAATTGGGTTAGCAAAATAATCGCCAGCAAGACCTACAACGCCACGTGGAGATGATGAGCCAATAAATGGTAATACTAAGTAAGGACCTTCGCTTACGCCCCATTTAGCTAATGTAACATTAAAGGATTCTTTGTGTTTTTCTAATCCCCATGATGAAGCTGGGTCATATATACCCGCTAAGCCAACAGTTGTGTTAACTGCGAATCTGCTTAAAGATACTCCAGCCATTTTGAATTCGCCTTGAAGTGTGTCGTTAACAGCAGTTACTGGCTCTTTAACGTTATCAAGAACGTTAATAGTTCTTCTTCTAAAGCCTTCTGAAGTTATTGCTCTATAGCCTTTAGCAACTGGTTCTAAGAAATATTTATCCATGAACATGTTGAAAGCAAATATTTTTCTGTTCATTGGTTCTAAAGGGTCGTTGTTAGCTTTGTATTGCTCTAATGCAATTGGGTCATTAACAGGAGCTGTAGCACAAGACGCTAGTGATAAAAAAGCAACAGCTAAAATCAATGGCTTTACTAATGAAAATTTGTGGACCATCCAATCTACCCTCTTATATTTATTAAAAATTTAATCTATTTTCTATCAAATAACTTAGGCTTTGGCAAAAATAAAGAACAAAAAACACACAGTAATTTAAACGCTGTTGCAAAAAAGACACAGTTTTGTCGTGGAATGTATCGAACGAATATATCTTATATATAGCTTGTTATAAGTTTGATTATCTAGTAATAACTAATTTGATAATTACAAGTACTTAAAATGAGAATTTTTTATGCAAAACAATAACAGAATCGAAGCACAAATGCCTATATTGGCTGGTAATAAATCTAAAATTAATGTGTCCTTTGAGTTTTTTCCACCTAAAGATGATAAAATGTCAGAAACTCTTTGGGAATCAGTTAAGCGTTTGGAAGTGCTTTCTCCAAAGTTTGTTTCTGTAACTTATGGGGCTGGCGGAAGTACAAGAGAACGCACCCATGATACTGTTATCAGAATTAAAAAAGAAACCAATCTAGAGCCTGCAGCTCATTTAACATGCATTGGCTCTTCAAAAGCTGAGATTAAAGACATTGCAGATAAATATTGGGACGCTGGTGTTCGTCATATTGTTGCTTTAAGAGGGGATATGCCTGATGGATATAACCATGACAATAGTGATTATAAATATGCAACTGATTTGATAGCAGATCTTAAAAAATATCATGATTTTGAGGTTAGTGTATCTGCTTACCCTGAAAAACACCCAGAGGCAAAATCACTTGAAGCAGATATTGATGTATTAAAGAAAAAAGTGGAATTAGGCGCCACAAGGGCGATTAGCCAGTTCTTTTTTGATGTAGATAATTTTTTAAGGTATCGTGATAAATGCGTTCAGGCTGGAATAAACATTCCAATAGTTCCAGGTGTTTTACCGGTTACAAATTTTGCCAGAACTGTGTCATTCGCAGAGGCTACAGGTACTTCAATTCCTAAAAACATGCACTATCTGTTTGAAGGCTTAGATAATGATGCAGAAACAAGAAAATTAGTAGCGTCAACCTTAGCGATTGAAATGTGCCAAGCATTACAAAAAGAAGGCATAGAAGATTTTCATTTCTACACGCTTAATCGTGCAGAACTTACATTTGCAATATGCCACGTGCTAGGAGTTAGAGGATAATTAAATGTCAGATTTCTTAAATCAGCTTAAAGACAGAGTTTTATTGTGCGATGGTGCTATGGGTGTGTTAATCCAAGGCATGAACTTGTCTGTAGATAAAGATTTTATGGGCAAAGAAAATTGCTCCGAAATACTAAATATCACTCGTCCAGAACTAATTAGAGATGTGCATCGTCAGTATTTTGCTGCTGGTGCCGACATGGTTGAAACCAATAGCTTTGGAGCATCTCCAATCACATTGGGTGAGTTTGATATATCGGATAAAGCCTATGATTTAAGTAAAATATCTGCTGAAATTGCTCGTGAAGCGGCTGAAGAATTTAAAGATGGTAGATCAAGATTTGTTATTGGCTCTGTTGGTCCAGGGACAAAACTGCCAAGTTTGGGACATATAGATTATGATAGTCTAGAAGCATCATATGTAGTGCAGTGCAAGGGTTTAATTGATGGTGGTGCTGATGCAATATTGGTGGAAACATGTCAAGATCCATTGCAGTTCAAAGCTGCTATAAATGGGGCGAAACTTGCTAATAAAGTTCTTGATAAAAATATTCCTATTATGCTTCAAGTTACGATTGAAACTACTGGTACTATGCTTGTGGGTACAGAAATTGGTGCTGCTGCAAATATAGCAGAAAGCCTTGGTGTGGTTTCTATGGGGCTAAATTGCGCAACAGGCCCTCAAGAGATGGCTGAGCATATTAAATGGTTAGGTGAAAATTGGACGGGTTATATATCTGCTCAACCAAATGCTGGTTTGCCTGAATTAGTTGATGGTAAAACCCATTATCCACTTTGCCCCGACGATTTAGCTATGTGGCACGAAAGATATATTAATGAATATGGTGTGAATATTGTTGGTGGATGTTGTGGTAACACTCCACTTAGTATTAAGGCGGTTGATGGAATGCTAAAACGCATCTCAAAAGACAATTATCGTCCAACACCAGTACAAAGAAAGATTTATCCAACAGCTTGTGTTTCATCTTTATATTCAAGAACTCCATTACGCCAAGAAAATTCATTTTTCTCAATTGGTGAGAGATGCAACGCTAATGGTTCAAAGATATTTAAAGACATTGTAAATTCAGAAAATTGGGATAAGGCTGTATCTATTGCTAAAGAGCAAATTCGCTCAGGCTCAAACTCACTTGATGTTTGTACAGCTTATGTGGGTAGGGACGAAGTTAAAGATATGTCAGCCTTGGTTGGAAAGCTTCGCACAGCATCAAACGTTCCATTGGTGTTTGACTCAACTGAGACGCCAGTGTTAGAAACTTGCCTAAAATTATACGGCGGTAAGGCGATTATAAACTCAATTAACCTTGAAGATGGTGGAGTTGAAGCAGAAAAAAGATTAGAGCTGGCTAAAAAATTTGGTGCTGCAGTAATAGCCCTTACCATTGATGAAAATGGCATGGCAAAAGATGCTAAAGCTAAAGTTGAGATAGCAAAAAGGCTTTATGATTTAGCTTGCAATAAGCATGGTTTAGCACCAAGTGATTTAATTTTTGATCCGCTAACCTTTACTATCTGTACAGGTAACGAAGATGATAAAAAATTAGGTTTGGAAACATTAGATGCTATTGAGACAATCTCTAAAGAATTGCCTGAATGTCAAATTGCGTTGGGTTTATCTAATATTTCATTTGGCTTGAAACCAGCCGCTCGTACTGTGCTTAATTCTGTGTTTTTGCACCATGCTTTGAAAAAAGGCATGACAGGAGCGATTGTTCATGTTTCGAAAATGCTCCCATTGCATCAAATAGATGAAAAAGAATTGCAAGTTGCAGAAGATTTGATTTTTGATAAATCAACATCTACATACAATCCATTAATGAGCTTTATTAAGCTATTTGAAGGAAAAGAAGATAGCGAAGTTAAAGCCTCTTCTAAGCCGACCACAATTGAAGAAAAGCTTGAAGCACGAATTGTCGATGGAGATAAGGAAGGTTTAGAGGCTGATTTGCATGAAGCCATGAAAAAATACCCTCCAATCGAGATTATTAATAAGATTCTTTTAGGTGGTATGAAGATTGTTGGTGAGTATTTTGGCTCAGGTAAAATGCAATTGCCGTTTGTGCTCCAATCAGCCGAAACTATGAAGGCAGCGGTTGCGGTTTTAGAACCATTTATGGAAAAAGTTGAAGGGCAAACTAAAGGCTCGATGGTGCTTGCTACCGTAAAAGGTGATGTGCATGATATTGGCAAGAATTTAGTTGATATTATTTTGAGTAACAACGGATTTACAATATTTAACTTAGGTATCAAACAGCCAATTCATAACATTATTGAGGCAGTAGAAAAATATAAACCATCTGCAATTGGGATGTCTGGTTTGTTAGTTAAATCAACTGTGATTATGAAAGATAATTTGATTGAGTTATCCGAGCGTGGGATTGATATCCCTGTAATTCTAGGTGGTGCTGCATTAACCCGTGATTATGTTGAGGGTGAATGCGTTAAAGCTTACAAATCTGGTCGTGTAGCTTATGCTGGTTCAGCTTTTGAAGGCTTAGAGCTGATGAATAAAATCGCCGAAGGCTCTTTTGATGATTATTTAAAAGAGATACAAGAAAAGCGCAATGCGGCAATAGCGCGTAGGGCAGAAGCTAAGGCCAAGGCCAAGAAGATTGTTGAAAGACCTGTTGAAGAAACAGATGCTGTCGATGATAGATTAGAAGAAATTAGACAAGAGCAGCCAATTCCAGAGGCTCCATTTTATTCAGAAACCAGATTGGTTGATGGTGTATCTCTAAAAGCATTAGCTCCGTTTGTGAATAAAACCATGCTTTATAAATTCCACTGGGGTTATAAAGATGACTTGGCTAAAGATGAATGGAAAGAAAAAGCTAAGAAAGAATATAATCCAATCTTTAATCGCATTTTAGAGCAAGCTGAAGATAACAAACAAATTGTGCCTCGTGCAATTTATGGCTACTGGAAATGTGCATCTGACGGTGATGATGTGATTATCTTTGATAAAGATGGTGTAACTGAGATTGAACGAATTACTTATCCTCGTCAGAAAAAGGGCAGAGGTTTGTGCATTGCTGATTATATACGCAATGTAAAATCTTCTGAACGTGACGTAATTGCCTTCCAAGTGGCAACAGTTGGTGAAATTGCTTCGGAGACTGAGTTGTCATTGTTTAATGAAGGTAAGTTCCAAGATTATTTATATTTCCACGGTATGTCTGTTGAGCTAGTAGAATCTATGGCCGAATATGTGCACCGTAAAATCCGCTCTGAATTAGGCATATTAGGCTCAGATAGTGATGATTTTGATAAGTTAGTTAAGCTAGGATATCAAGGTTGTCGTTATTCATTTGGTTACCCAGCTTGTCCTAATTTAGAAGAGCAAGAAAAGCTATTGCGTTTGCTAGGGGCTGAAAGAATAGGGGTTACGCTTGGTGAAGAAAAGCAACTCTCACCAGAATTTACAACATCTGCCTTTGTGTTGCATCACAAGATGGCAGGATATTTCGCGGTTTAGGCTACTGTACTAGCTTGGGTTATAATCTTACACTAGCTTATACATGTGTTATTAAGTGTTGCATATTGTGTCTATCAGCCCATTGCCCTTGCTAGCATTTAAACTAGGTGTTTTTCTATTTGCTATAAGTTGGTAGAGTTACTCTAGAGAAACATAAAAAAAGAGGTCTAATAAGACCTCTTTTTTGTTTGGATATTTTTTCTAGAAATCAATATCTAACTGCAGACCGATTATGTTAACAGTACCATTTAATTGACCTGTTAAATCACCGCGGTTGCTTGAGCCTGTATCATTACGACTTAAGATTAAAGAGCTGTCGTTGAATAATATTCTACTGTAAGTTCCGCTTAATCTTACTGATTCATTATAACGATATGTTGCTCCAATTGACATCCAACGTCTATCAACATCAGGGATACGAGGAGTGCGGTAACCAAGTTTAACAGGAGTGTTATCATATGCAACACCAGTTCTGAAGGTCCAGTTTTCATCGTAATCATATCTTAATCCGATTGAATAAAAAGCAGCATTCTTCCAGTTTTCTTCTACAACTGTATCTGCTGTTGCATCGTCATAGTCCATGCGAAGTTCTTGGAAATCACTCCAGTATGTATAATCATACTCACCGAGCAATGCTAACTTATCATTGAGCTTATACTCAAAGCCTGTGTTTAGTTGTGCTGGCACAGTTACTCTTGCTACAAAGCGTCTGTATGATCTAACATTTGAGCTACTTGTTATGATTGCGTCACCTTCAACAGTATGTTTGATTTTTGAGCGGTAACCAAGACCAAGGCTTAATCTATCTGTTGGTTCATATAATACGCCAGCATTCCATCCGTAGCCAACGTTTGCTCCTTCTAAATCACCATAGTAATCTCCAGCGCCTGTGTAAATAGCAGAGGTTAATCTTGCATGGATCATTTGTGCATTTAGACCACCTGCAACAGATAATTTGTCGTTTAACTTATAAGCAACAACAGGATTAACGTTAACAGTAGAAATTTCTGAATCTATACCATGGTAACGACCAACCCATTGAGCGTCATATTCTGTTTGCATACCAAAAGGAGCGTTAATGCCAAGGCCAACGAATAAATTGTCAGTTACTTGTGATGAAAAAGAAGCATTAGGCACAGCAGCTTCTGTTCCAATATCTTCTTG
>QKFK01000071.1 GCA_003252195.1 Rhodospirillales bacterium | reverse complement strand
TCACGTTCTTTTTCAGTATCTAAATGGGGGCAGAAGCTACCGTTTAAAAAGCCTAAGGCATTAACCACACCAAGTGGCCAGATTGAATCTGTGCAACCTTGCTCAAACCAGCATATGCCACCAGCCGATGAGCCACACATAATAGTGCCATTCTCATAGGCTTGTTTTAACACCTTATCTACGCCCCAATCACGCCAGAGAGCCATTAGGCTTTTGGTATTGCCACCGCCAACATAAATCACATCAGCTGATAATAATTTTTCTTTCCAGCCATCTTTAACCACGCCGAATAAAGATACGTTTGATGGGGTTGCACCAAGGGATAAAAATCTATCATAAAATATAGCAATATATTTGGCATCTTCGGCACTTGCCTGCATTAAGAGGCAGACCTTTGGGTTTGTTTTGCCAGTTAAAGATAAAATATATTTTTCTAAACCAAGCTCGTTGGTTTCATTAGTTCCGCCGATTGCTACAATTTGCTTCATTTGCCCCTCCGATAAAATCCTTTTATTTAGCTAATATAAACAAACTATACTTGAATGTCTTTATTTATGTTATTATCTCGTGACTATATAAATTTTTTACGGGAGCTAGTTTATGGAAAAAAGAAAATTAGGTCAGTCAGAGTTATCAATTGCTCCGATTGTATTTGGTGCCAATGTTTGTGGTTGGACGGTTAATCAAAAGCAGTCTGAAGAGATTTTAGACGCGTTTTTGGACTATGGTTTTAATATGATTGATACTGCCAATAATTATGCAATTTGGGCAGATGGTTTAAATGGTGGTGATTCTGAAAGAGTGCTCGGGCAATGGTTCAAAAGCAGTGGCAAAAGAGACAAAGTTATTCTTTCAACCAAAGTTGGTAAAACAATTGGCGATGGCTCAAAAGGTCTCAAAAAAGAATATATCTTTAAGTGTGTAGAAGACTCACTTAAAAGGCTTAATACGGATTATATTGACCTCTATCACTCACATGAAGATGATAAAGAAACACCATTTGAAGAAACATTGGAAGCTTATGATGTTTTAATTAAGCAGGGTAAAGTGCGTTACATCGCATCATCAAACTATGAGGCTTCTCGCTTGCAAGAAATTTTAGATGTTAGTAAGGCTAAGGGCTTGCCTTCATATGTGGCGCATCAGCCATGTTATAACTTATATGACAGAGAAGTATATGAAGCGGCTATTGAAAAAACCTGTGTTGATAATGGGCTTGGGGTTATTAGCTACTTCTCACTTGCTAGCGGGTTTTTAACAGGTAAATATCGCAATGCTGATGATTTGCAAAAAAGTGCTAGAGGCCCATTGTTTGTGAAAAAATATTTAACCGATAGAGGTGTTAAAATATTAAAAGCTTTAGACGAAGCTTCTGCACAAACTGGCTTGTCTCACTCGACTATTTCTATGGCATGGTTACTTAGCAAAAAAAGCGTAACCGCTCCAATAGTTAGTGCTACTAATGTTGAACAATTGGTTGATATTGCAAAATCAGCTGGGGTAACTCTGCCTAAAGCAGTTTTAGAGAGTTTGAATCAGGCAAGTAGCTACTAGAAACACTCTAAAAAATCCCCTAAGTTAATCTTGGGGGATTTTTTTGTATAAAATTAAGATAATTATTGCAAATTTTTATTCAAAATTTTACTTTCTTGAGCTTATAATGGTTTGTTTTTGTTTCTTTTGGAGTCATTAAGTAAAATGAAGTCGTTTGTTTTGGGTATTGATATCGGGGGTACCTCGGTAAAGCCACAGTTGTTTGAAGTTAAAGATGGTTGCATTGCAGATAAATCTTGTTGGACATTAGAAAGAGCTCCAAGAACAGCTAAAGGTATAAAACCCCATACAAAGCAAATCACATCATTGATTAAGATTGCCAATAAACGAGCAAAAGAAATGAACGGTAAGCTCATTGGCGTTGGTATTGGTAGCCCTGGTAGATTTAACGAAGATGGCACTATTAAACCAAGAACAAATAGTAATTTAAGCCAACTCCCAGGTGAGTTTGATAATGTTAATTTAAAACAATTATATGTTGATGCTCTCGCAAAATGCTCTGATGAAGAGCTAGTTAAGATACCTTTATCTGTGCGCAATGATGGCGATATTATGCTCGTTGGTATGATTGATGCTGTTACTAGTGAGATTATTAGAGATGGTTCATTGTCAGACCAAAATGGCAATAAAATATTCAAAAAAGATTTTGCTGGCAAGTATGTAGCATTCTTTGGTTTAGGTACAGGTGTTGGTCACGCTATTGCTAAATTTGATGAAGAGTTAAATTATACTTTTGTCACTGATGGGCACGCAAGTAAGCTTCATGTAAATGTTGATGAAAGAGACTGGAATTTAATTGAAGCACTTGGCAGAGCTCGCAATAAACAAGGTGAAGAACCTCGTATATTAACATTCCCAGATAAATCAGTTAGAGCCGAAGATTTAATTTGCTCACCAAGTGTTAATGCTCTTGCAAAGATAGAAGATGAAAACACAATAAGCGTTGTAACTCATGAACATAAATGCACCTTGCAATTTGCGGGTAAATATATGGCTAGATTGATTAAAATTATTGCTAGTGGAAAGAATGAAGATATTGACCCTCAAAATGGCTGGTCAGATGAATATAAAAAAGAAGCTGCTAAGACTTCTATATATTTTATTGGCGGTGGTTTAGGGTCTTCTCCAATGGGTAAGCATTTAATTGATAACACTAAAGAAGAATTGGCGGAGCTTAATGAAAAAGTTCACTTGCTTCATTTTCCAAAACTCAGTGTTGCAGAAAGAGCTGCTGCGGCATCTGTATTGCCAATGCTAAAGGGCTAATTTATGGCTGATTATGTTTTAGGGATAGATATTGGCGGAACTTCAATAAAATCTGCATTATATGCATATGATAATGGTGTTTTAGAGGCTGAACCTGTGTGGAAACCAGAGGAAGAAAGCCCATTTATTCCGCTGTTAGATGTTCATAAAAAACAAATAGCAGATTTAATAGACGAAGCATATACCATGGCTTATCTTAATGATGGTAAATTGCTTGCAATAGGAGCAGGGTCTCCTGGTTTCTTTAGTAAAGATGGAAAAATTGCAGTTACTCATAATCCAGAATTTTTGGGTGTTGATTTAGCCGAAGAATATCGTTCTTGCTTATATGTTGGCTTAGATGAAGGTTCAAGGCGATGCTGAAATGATGCTCTCTGGAATTACATCTAATATAATAAATAATGAGATAGAGCTTAAAGATCAAAATTCTATAGATTTTACATTAAGTGATATTACGAATTCTTATGTTGGTTTGATTGGCATCGGAACTGGTGTTGGACATTGCATTGCTCATGTTTCAGATAACAACAACCTAACCTTTCCTGCTGAATGTCATGCAAGTGAGTTGCTAGTTGATGTTGATGATGTTGACTGGCACATAATAGATAAATTATCATCATATAAAGATGAAAACGGCGAAGCTTTAAGAATATTTGTTAAAGATAAACAAGTTAGAGCTGAAGATTTGTTTAGAGGGCCAATCCTTCATGCAATTGCTCAGATGTTGTATGGTCAAACATTAAATCAAACGCATGATGATATTTTATCATTCGCTGGTAAATATTTAGGGCGATTGATTAAGTTGATTGCATCAGGAAACTCAGAAGCTACTGCTTTAAACACTGAATGGAGCGATGAGGATAAGAAGTTAGGTGCTCAGACAAAAACGTATTTTGTCGCTGGGGGCTTGGGGTCGTCTTCTCTTGGTAAAAAGATAATTGAAGTAGCTTCAAAAGAGTTGGAAGAGTTAAGCGTTAAGCTAGTTCATTTTACCAAAAGTAATGTCGCAGAATATGCTGCAGCTCTCTCTGTTGTTCACAAAATCAAATAAAAGTCAAGCAAACGATTCGTTAGAAAAGCGCCTTTCTCCTGTGCTATAATAGCAAAAGGAATTTGGTTGAAGGAGCTGTCTCATGAAACGTATTCCGCGCCATAGGTTGTTCCCTTTTGCATTAATCGCTCTGCTTTTATGGGCTGGTTCTGATGCGTCAAAAAGCAAGTTTGACGGCAGTTATAACGTTGTTGCATGGCAAGATGTAAAGCAAGTGCGCATGCCAACTTACACCGGAATCGTAAATATCCATAAACGAGGCACATATTTCAGTATAGATGGCAAAATAAAACAAGAATCCTGTCGTTCAATGGGGTTCTTCTCGCGTGAAGAAAAAAGAATTTATTTTTCAAAAGAAAAAAACTATAGAGCTTGTAACGGTAAAAAATTTATGGAAGTGGATAATGGTTATTTCTATTTTGCTTCAGAGGAGATGGACGATAATGGGGGGAAAAGTATTTATAAGGAAATTTGGACCCGCATAAATTAATCTTAGATTTATAGATTGTATGTAGCGTCATTTGCGGTGCTATAAAATTCATGTGACCACTGCACACTAAAATTTTATGTGCTCCTTATTCCTAACATACAAACTCCAAATTCAAGATTGTTTTGCATTGTCGTTCTGGCACAGAGTATTTGCTCATGTGCTAATTGTCATTCCGCTATCCTCAGTTTGAACTCCTAGCATTTTCTCACTATAAAACGTTTTTACCAAATAACCGTTGTGTGCTGATTCATATACTGTATCTAAGATAAAAATTTGCTCGTCTTTGTTCTCTTCTGTTAGTTAGAGGCTGAAGACTTAACAGGATAAGATTTGGTTGCATAAAGGCAAGTAAAGTCACATTAAGTATTATAATAGTCAATAAAAAAGCCTCAAATTTATTGAGGCTTTTTGTGTTTGTTTAGAATGGACTTACTATATCAATTAACTGACGACCATATCTTGGTTGTTGTAAGTCGCTGATTGTTCCGCGTCCACCGTATGCCATTCTTAGCTCTGCGATTTTTTCAGATTCAATAGTGTTATTAGAGCTGATATCTTCTCTTCTGATTATGCCTGTAATTTGTAATTGGCGCATTTCATAGTTTACTCTAACTTCTTGAGTTCCTTGGATTACCAAATTTCCGTTTGGTAAAATCTGAGTTACAACTGCGGCTACGGTTAGGCTGATGGTTTCTTTTCTATCAATAGTTCCTTGTCCGCTAGAGTTTTTGCTAGATGTAACGTCCAAAAGGTTGTCTAAAGAGGTTGAACTAGGTAAAGCTTTGCTGATTGTGTTTTCTAACCCGCCTAATGCTCCAATGCTTAGAGAATCAGAATCTTCGCCTCTTTTTTGTTCTGTTGTGTTTTCTAATGAAGCACTATCTTCTATGGTGATTTGTACGGTTATTAAATCGCCTACATTGGCAGCACGTTGATCTTTGAAAAATCCTTTTGCTCCGGGGCGCCATAAAGAATTTGAGTTTGGTAATGCTACAACAGGGGTAGGCATAGGCATTGAAACAGGTGCATAGCCTTTTTCTTCTGTTGGGTCACTGATTTTTGATAGTTTTGGCTCTTCGCCGACTTCTGAGAGTCTGGTTAAAAAGTTACATCCACTAACAGATAATACAAAGATTCCTAGCAATGCAAATTTATATATACAGCGGGCATATTTTGCCGAGCTAGTCGTTTGGTTTGAGTTTTTGCGTTGCTTTTCCATCTTTTATTCTCCTAAGCAGAGATGGTTATCTCATAGCAAGGTTAACATCACTTACTATGCTTACCATATCTTTTTCTATAACTTTAGCAAGGATAGTTTTTTTAGTTTGTAGATTTGTAATCTTGATCACTTGGTTTTTTGCACCATTCTCTGTTGCTAAACCTTTGGCAGTTAATTTCAAATATGGGGTTACATATGAGATTGTAACTAGAGCTCCTTTTTCTATCAACACAGGCTCTCTTAAATCTTTTGAACTTATCATGTTGCCAGAACGTAGATTACGACTTGCTTCCATGCCAATGATTTCTTTATCGTCTACAAGAACATTGCGAGCAACAGTGCTTTCTCTAACTTCTATCCAGTCGATATCATTTTTAGATATGATGCTTCCTCTTGTTAGGTTAGAGCTAATAATAGGAACTTCAACCTTTGCAAAAAAACGACCAGATACGGATGTTTTTGCATATGATTCTCCATTCACATAAAGATCTACTATAGCGCTATAGCTTTGGTTTCTCTGGTTAAAGCTAAGATTTTTTACTTTTATTTCTGTAGATGCATCTGATGGGGCAACCATAGTTGTTTGACCAATGTTAGAAACTACATCAAGTTTATCGCCAGCTCCATTGTTAATGAGAGCATCTGATAATGCCATTTCAAACTCATGCGCACCAAAAGTTTTTCCTGAGCGATTAACATTCATGAAAACATTATTAGAAAGAGGTCTCCAGTCGATATGGTTTTCTCTGGCAAGATTGTATAACCAGTAAGCTCCGTAAACAGCACGTTTCCCAGGGAGGGGGGCAACAGCTATTTGTTTGTCTGAGTTATCAAAATTACCATCAAATACATCGCCTAAGGTGATGTAATCTGAACTCACTGTTATGTCACGCTTTAGCATAATATTGGTATCTTTAACGTCTGCCGCTTTTGCAGAGGTTGCAAATAATATAATTGCTGATGCTAATATTATTTTTCTAAATTTGATTTTCATAACTTTTCTCCTGTAGCTTCTTTACATCAATTATTTCATTTGATTAATTGTGCTCATCATTTGGTCGGCAGCTTGAATTACTTTTGAGTTCATCTCATAAGCACGTTGTGCAGAAACAAGCTCGGTAATTTCAGATACAGAGTTTATGTTTGAAGATTCTAAGAAACCTTGGCTAATTGAACCAAAACCTTGAGTGTTTGGCGCTCCTGTAATTGCTTGGCCAGATGCAGCTGTCTCTAAGAAGAGGTTGTCACCGATAGCTTCTAAACCAGCTTCGTTAGCAAAGTTTGCTATTTCTACCTGTCCAACATTAGTTGTATCAGTGTTTCCGTCTGTTGAGATTAAAACCTCACCAGATTGGTTTATTGTGACAGAAGTTGCATCATCTGGAATGTTAATTCCTGGCATAACTCTATAACCATCGTGGGTTACAAGCTCACCATCTGCATTTCTTTGGAAAGAACCATCTCTAGTGTAGCCTGTTCCTTTACCATTAGGGAGCTCAATTTGGAAATAACCTTTTCCTTTGATTGCCATATCTAAAGTGTTGTCTGTGCTGATTAAGCTTCCGCCATCTGTAATGCGGTAAACAGCTGTTGTTTTAACACCCAAACCAACCTGTACACCAGCAGGAACAACTGTGCCATCATCTGTTGATGTTGAACCAACGCGGCGTAAGTTTTGGTATAACAAGTCACTAAATTCTGCTCTTCTTTTTGTGTAAGCAGTGGTGTTCATGTTTGCGATGTTATTGGAGATAACCTCAACATTTGTTTGTTGAGCTAGCATTCCTGTTGCGCCGATATTTAAAGCTCTCATTGTTTAATCCTCCCAGTATTATACTTTTGTTGTGAATACGTTAATTGCTTCTTTTTGGCGTTCGTATTCAATATCTATTAGTTTTTGAACATTTGCATATGAGCGTTGCACGTCAATCATATTTGTCATTTCCAAAATTGGATTAACATTTGATTGTTCAATCATTCCTTGAGCAAAGCTTACGTTTGTAGCATCTTGAGGTTGGTTATCATATGTGGTCTCATATAAACCGTCATAAGTGTTTTTAAGTTTTAGGTTGTCATCAAAAGAAACTACTTTAAGTTTGCCGATAACGCCGTTTTCAGTAGAAATTGTACCGTCTGTAGAGATTTCTATTTGGCTTTCGTTTGGAGCAAAAAAGAAAGGATCGTTGCCATCTGATAATACAGCATTACCAGAAGCTGTGACCAACTTGCCTTCGCTATCTAAAGAAAACTGACCTTTTCTGGTGTATTTCTCACCTTGAGGTGTTTCGATAGCAAAGAAGGCATCTCCGTGAATAGCAACATCAAGATTGTTTCCTGTTTGAGTTAATGCGCCTTCTGCAAAATCTCTGTATGTACCTAAATCTTGAACAAAGCGGATTTTTTCTTTTCCAATTTTGTCTTCGGCTGGAGACTTAACCAAATATTCAGTGAACATTTGATCTTCTCTTTTAAAGCCGGCTGTGTTCATGTTGGCTAAATTATTAGCAATAGCGTCCATACGTCTCCAAAGAGCTGTTTGTCTTGATAATGCTATATATTTTGCGTTTTCCATTGTTACTCACCTGTCTGCGGTTTTACTTTGCTGGTATTTATGCATATAGCGTGCCAACTTTTTTTAAGGTGATGTGAATGGTGTTAATATTTAAGAAAGATGCTTTTGATATATTGCGTCTAAATGTGTTTTTGTGGTTGATTTTTGTGTTTTTATGCTTAGAACTTATCCTTTTGGTTTTCTAACATATTATTAACTAAGTTGTACTATATTAAACATTGTGAAGTTTTATGTTCGAGATAAATATTCATAGGGAACGATATGGCTGAAGATATTGATGACGTAGATGTTGGTGGAGAAGATTCTGCTCCTATGGTTAGGAGTGGGGTTAATAAAAAGAAGCTTATAATGATGCTTTTGCCAATTTTATTGGTTGTTGGCGCTGCTGTGGGTATTTACTTTTCTGGTATGGCAGATTCTTTGTTGAGTGGAGAAGATAAAGAAGTTGTTTCTGAAAACAAAGATGCTCCAGAAGGCGAGAAAAAAGAAGCTTTAGATACCGCTTTTTATGATCTTAATGAGATGGTTGTTAATTTGAATGCTGGAGATAGAGGTAGGGGTAATCTTGCTAAGATAAAAATATCTTTAGAGGTTGAGTCTGCAGCTGATTTCCAACGTCTTGATTCTGTTGTTCCGAGTATTGTAGATACTTTTTTGGTTCATTTAAGAGAGTTAAGACCAGAAGAGCTTGAAGGCTCTGCTGGCATGTATCGCTTAAAAGAAGAGCTTTTAAGTAGGGTTAATAAGGCGGCTAAGCCTGTAAAAGTGCTTGATATAAAATTCAGGCAGTTTGAAATACAATAGAGGTTTTTAATGGTTGCAGCCGAAAATCAAGATTGGTCAGAAGGTGACGACGGTCCTATCGATCAGGACGCGATGGCCGCCGAATGGGCCGCAATGCTTGATGGAGATGATGGCGAAGACGACTCACAGTCCAGTGGTGGCGGTGGGGGAGACGGCTTTGGGCAATCAACTCGTGTGCTTAACCAAGATGAAATTGATAGCCTTTTAGGCTTTAGTGACGATTTAGAAGAAGTTATTGATAAGGCTGGTATTCAAGCTATTTTGAATTCTGCATTGGTGTCATATGAACGTTTGCCAATGCTTGAAATTGTTTTTGACCGTCTGGTCAGAATGATGACAACCTCGCTTCGTAACTTTACTCAAGATAACGTTGAGGTATCCTTAGATAATATTGTTTCATTAAGATTCGGTGATTACCTTAACTCTATTCCTCTTCCTGCTATGCTTGCAGTGTTTAAGGCAGAAGAATGGGATAACTATGGTTTGATGACCATCGATTCTTCGCTTATTTATTCGATTGTGGACGTTTTGCTTGGTGGAAGACGCGGAACTGCCGCGATGAGAATTGAAGGACGTCCTTACACTACAATTGAGCGCAACCTTGTTGAGCGTATGGTTCATGTGGTTTTTGCTGATTTGTCAGCTGCGTTCGATCCATTGAGCCCTGTTACATTCCGTTTTGATAGATTAGAGACAAACCCTCGTTTTGCCACAATTTCAAGGCCATCTAATGCTGCTATTGTTGTAAAACTTAGAATCGATATGGAAGATCGCGGAGGGCGTTTAGAGCTTCTTATTCCATATGCAACATTAGAGCCTGTTCGTGAATTGCTCTTGCAAATGTTTATGGGTGAAAAATTTGGGCGCGATTCAATTTGGGAAACTCACTTAGCTCAAGAATTATGGCAAACCGATGTTGATTTGAAAGCTGTTCTTGATACAATAGACTTAAACATCAAAGAAGTGCTTAAATGGGAAGTTGGGTCTCAGGTTGTGTTTAACGCTAATCCAGATTCCGAGGTTTCTCTTTTCTGTGGGGATATTCCAATGTTTAAAGGACATATGGGCAGAAAAGATAATAAGATAGCCATTAAAGTGCATGATAAGATTCGCAGAGGTAGAGGAACTAAGGTATGAGTATGACAGTTCTAATGGATTTGACCATAATAGTATTGTTAGTTGCTGTTATATATTATGCGAGCAAACTCAATAAAAATCTCATGATTCTTCGTGATAGCAAAAACGATATGGGAAAGCAGATTGAAGCTTTTAACGATGCCACAAATAGAGCAGAACGTGCATTGCCAAAGTTAAAGAAATTAGCTGAGGACATCAATTTAGACCTTAAAACTCAAATGGAAAAGGCTCAAATTATTAGAGATGATTTAGCCTTTATGTTGGAAAGAGCTGATGGTATAATCGATTCTGTGGATTCTCGTCCTAAAAGCAATATAAAACAGGATAAGAAAGCTAAAGAAGAAAAAACAGAGTCTAAAATTAATGATGAGACTGTTGTTAAGCCTAAAACAATGTTAGGAGCTTTGGCTATGGGTGCAGATGACTTTGATGGTGATGAGCGCTCAGAGGCTGAGAAAGAGTTGTTAAGAGCTCTTAGGAATGTAAAATAATAATGAAAAATAAAGCTGAAACCAAAAGTAATAAACTTAGAATTCTGCCGATATTTATATTTTGTGCAGTGCTTACGCTTACACTTCGCGTTAGTTCACTGTGGGATAAGCTTGAACCTAGAGATGAACCAGTGCCAACAATTAATGTTGGAGCAAATAAAGCAGTAGCGCAAGCTCCTGCTCAAGCAAAAGATTCTCGTAAAAAAACTGATAATGTTCCTATAAATAGCAATTTTGACTCAAATTCATTGCTATCTGTAGATTCTGATAAAAAAGAAAATGCTTTTACGCAAAATGAATTAGATATTTTGCAGAACTTAGCGGAAAGGCGTGAATCTCTTGATTTAAGAGAAAAAGATATCGAAAGAAAAACTGCTCAATTGCACGCAGCAGAGGCTCAAATAGAAAGAAAAATCACCCAACTTAAAAAATATGAAGAAAAAATCAAAAAGTTGTTAGGTGACTTTGATGAAAAACAAAGTAAAAAGATTGATTATTTGGTTAAGCTATATACCACTATGAAGCCTAAAGAAGCTGCGCGTATTTTTAATGGGCTAGATATGGAAATTTTAATTAGCTTGTTTGATAAGATGAACTCTAACAAGGCGGCTCCCATTTTGGCTGAAATGGACGGGGAAAAGGCGAAAGCCCTTACCTCAGAGCTAGCTCAAAAAAGATCTTTAGCTGAGATAGAAGGTAAAAACTAATTATTTTTCTCTATGCAAAAGTGATTTTTTTATGTTATAACATCTGCACTGACTTGTTTTTTAAAAAATTAGCACAATCTGTTAAATTATTGATATTGTTTTATACAGGGGGATTTTATGGCCGTAGATAAAGAAATGAAGGTTCTTATTGTTGATGATTATAAGACAATGCTCAGAATTTTGAGAAATCTTCTTAAACAGCTTGGCTTTTTGAATGTTGATGAAGCATCTGATGGATCAGAGGCTTTGGATATTCTCAGAAAAGAAGGTCCTCACGGTTTGGTTATTTCTGACTGGAATATGGAACCAATGACTGGTTTGCAACTCCTTCGTGAAGTTAGAAATGATGATCAGCTTAAAGCAACTCCATTTATTATGGTTACTGCTGAGAGTAAATCTGAGAACGTTATTGCCGCAAAAGAAGCTGGCGTTTCAAACTATATTGTTAAACCATTTAATGCCGCTACATTGAAATCAAAAATCGTTAGCGTGCTCGGTGATTTCTAGATTATTTTATATAGTTAAAAAATTAACTCCCTTCTTGTGAAAGAGGGGAGTTTTTCGTTTGCATGTATCTATATGTTCGGTTAAAGTCTTTGATAGTTTGCAAATTTTTACCGTTAATGGTTTTAAAGCTCTTAAATGGGGATCTTGATGCGCTTTGGGCATAAAGCAAAAGCAATGTTAGTAAAAATACTTGGGTTGGTATGTGTTGTATCATCTCTATCTTTGTTTGTGCCTAATGCTTATGCCGTTTGGAATAAAGCTCCTGTTGCTCAAAAACAAACAGGTTATGCCAGAATGATCTTTGATTGGATTGATCCAACCGCATATCAATATGATATTAATGGTGATGTTTTAGAAATAACTTTTAATCAAGCCTTTAGTGGTGATTTGAAAGGTATTTTAGATAAAATACCAGATTATATAGCCAGAGCATATATTTACCCTGATAGAAGAAAAATAAGATTTGATTTGCGTCGTCCATTCGTGGTTAGGTCATATTTAGATGGAAATGCGATGGTGTTTGACCTGCTTGGAAAGCCAGCTCCATATGTAGAACCTCCAGAATATATTGACGGCAGTGAAAAGCCTAAAAAAGTTGCAACTCCAGAAATTAAATATTCCAAATCAAAAAAAACGCCAGCTGTTGTTGCTAACAGTAAATATCTTAGTGTAAGAACTGGTGATCACAAAAAAGATGGTTATTATCGTTTTGTTTTTGAGTGGCCATCTAAAACCTCTTTTTCTGTCGCAGATGCTAATAAAAACACCGTATCTTTTGGTGCGTTTAAAGACATTAATTTGCGTTCTTTATCTAAGTCATTACCTGCTGAATTAAAGAAAGTTAGGTATCGTAAAACAGATAAAGGTATGGATGTTCAGTTTGCCAATAACGTAGTTAAAATATTTAATATTGGTAGCAAAGTTGTTGTTGATGTAAGTTATGGCTTAAAAGCGCAAGAGCCAGCGGAAAACAAACAGGAAGAAGTAACAATTAGTGCTTCTAATGATAAAACAGAGCCTCCAGTTCCAGCTTCTTCACCCGCTGTTGAGGTTGAAAAAGCTCCTCTATCTACAGATGAAGCTCCAAAAGTAGATGAAGAAACTAAAGTTGCAGAGATTGTAGAACCTGTAACGGTTGTTCCTATAGAAAAAGAACCTAGTAACTATAAATATTCTCGTGTGGTTAGTTTGAGCTTCCCATGGAATAAAGAAACAGGTGCCGCTGTCTTTAAGCGTTATGGATATATTTGGATTATCTTTGATAGATTAAAAGACATAGA
>QKFK01000096.1 GCA_003252195.1 Rhodospirillales bacterium | reverse complement strand
GTATTAACTTTACCCTTCAATTTTAGAAAAGTCGGCTACTCCGCTTATTGATTTATCAAACAATGATAAAATCGCCAAACGGTTGACTCTTTTGTTTTCATCATCAGCGTTGACCGTAACTTTCTCAAAGAAGCTATCGATAGGAGCACGTAGCCTTGCCAAATATCCCATCACTTCTTCAAAGCGTTCTGCGGCAACATCTCGGTTACTGTTACTTACAACCTCTTCTAGATTGCAGTATAACGAGCCTTCTTCTGGCATTTCGAATAAATTTTTATTTACCGAAACATCAGAGTAGGATTTTTTATCCTTCTTTTCCTCAATTCTAACAATATTGGCTGCTCGTTTATATGCTGTTACGAGATTAATGCCATCGTCAGTCTCAAGGAATTTTGCTAATGCAAATACTCGCATTAACAAGCGGACAAGGTCGTCTTCTTTATCTTCTGCATTTACATTCATAACTGCAGCAACGATATCATGACGAATTCCCTTATCCTTTAAGTGAACTCTAAGTCTGTCATGGAAGAATTCTAACAAATCTTCTGTTCCATTAAAATCATTTTTACCATAAACTTCCACAGATTTCTCAAAAAGCTTTCTAAGAGGTATTCTTATATTGTTTTCTATAATCAATCTAATCACGCCCAAACATGCTCTACGCAATGCAAATGGGTCTTTTGAACCCGTAGGTTTCAAATCTATTGACCAGAATCCAACTAACGTATCAATCTTATCTGCCATTGCAACCGCTATACTTACTGGTGCAGATGGGCATTCATCACTTGGGCCTTGTGGACGATAATGAGCAGCTATTGCTTCAGCAACCTCAGAAGGCTCTCCATCATTAATAGCATAATATCTACCCATAACACCTTGGAGCTCAGGGAATTCACCGACCATTTCTGATGTTAAGTCTGCCTTACAGAGCTCAGCAGCTCTATCAGCTTTCATTCCGTCAGCACCTTTAACAAAACCAGAAATAAACACAGCTAATTTGCGAATACGTTCAACTCTCTCAAAGTCAGTACTAATATCTGCATGGAAAATACGGTTTTTAAGCTTAACAATACGTGTTTCTAATTTTTTCTTCTTATCATTTTCCCAGAAGAATTTAGCGTCTGACAAACGAGCACGTAAAACTTTTTCGTTACCAGCAATAATTTTAGCACCACCATCTGATGTTAGCATATTTGATACTACAATAAATTTAGGAGATAATTTGCCGTTAGAATCAAGCATAGTAAAATATTTTTGGTTCTCTGCCATAGAAAGAATCAACACTTCTTGTGGAACAGACATAAACGCATCATCAATTTTACCAACTAAGCAATTTGGCCATTCGATAAGACCACAAACTTCGTCTAACAAATCTTCATCTTTGTTAAATTGAAGTTTCTCTTTGGCACAAATAGCATCAACTTGAGCCATAACAATGCTTTTACGCTCTTCTCTATCAAGCACAACTTTGGCATCACGAAGCTTAGCTACATAATCAGCAAAGTCTTTAACTGCAAATTCACTTGGAGCTAAGAATCTGTGACCACGTGTTTTATCTGCTGCAACTTTGCCTGCAAACTCAACTGCAATAACTTCACCGCCAAACAAACATAAAATTGATGTAAGAGGACGCACCCAACGAGTTGGGTTAGTCCCCCAACGCATAGATTTTGGCCAACCTAATGAGTTGAGCGAAGATGTAATAATTTCGTTTAATAAAACTTTTGTTGGGCGACCTTCTTTTTTGATATTTGCAAAATAGAATTCACCTTTTGGAGTTTCTCTAACCTCTGCCTCATCAATTGACTTAAAGCCACATGAGCTCAAAAAACCTTGTAATGCTTGTTCTGGAGCACCAACACGAGGCCCTCTTTTTTCTTCAACCACGTCTTTTTGAGCAACTGGCAAACCATCAATATGCAATGTAATTCTACGTGGGGTTACATATGCCTTTGCCAAACTATATTCTAATTCACTTTTCTTAAGCTCTGCAATTACCAAACTCAACAAATCATCTGCTGCTTTTGCCTGCATACGAGCAGGAATTTCTTCTGAACAAACTTCAAACAATAATTCTGTCATAATACTAAGCCTCTCCTGCTTCTTGAGGCAGGTGACCTCTTGATTTTAACCACACTTCACAGCAACCTTTTGCTAAAGCTCTAACTCTTCCTATATAAGAAGCTCTTTCTGTAACAGAAATAACCCCTCTTGCATCAAGCAAGTTAAATGAGTGAGAAGCTTTAATACATTGATCATAAGCTGGAAGCGCAACACCTTTTTCTAACAAAGCATGGCATTCTTTTTCTGCATCGGCAAAATGACGGAACAACATTTCAGTATCTGCATATTCAAAGTTATAAGCCGAATATTCTTTTTCTGCTTGCAAGAATACATCGCCATACTTCACGCCCTTGCCATTAAAGTCGAGATCATAAACATTCTCAACTCCTTGGATATACATCGCCAAACGTTCTAAACCATAAGTAAGCTCGGCACAAACAGGGTTACAATCAAAACCACCAACTTGTTGGAAATATGTAAATTGAGAAACTTCCATGCCATCGCACCAAACTTCCCAACCAAGACCCCAAGCTCCTAATGTTGGG
>QKFK01000252.1 GCA_003252195.1 Rhodospirillales bacterium | reverse complement strand
ATGAACGATGCGATTAAAACAGCCAAAAGAATCGCCTCTATGTCTATGCCGATTGTTAAAATGGCTAGAGAATCGGTTAATCAAGCTTATGAGACAAGTCTTTCATTAGGGGCAAAAGCCGAAAAGAAAATGTTCTATGCTTGCTTTGCAACAGAAGATAAGGACGAAGGAATAAACGCTTTCGTTGAAAAAAGGCAGCCAGAATTTAAAAATCGCTAATTTTTGCGTAAATTTAAAGAAAAAAGGTTGACGAGAGCGGGGTTTCAGCTTATAAAACGCTCTAGTTGAGGATTAAACTAATTATACAGGTTAAAAAATATGGCTAATCATAAATCATCAGAGAAGAGAATTCGTCGCAACGAAAGCCGTAATGAAGTTGTAAGATCACGTTTGAGATCTATTCGTACTTTCTGCAAAAGCGTTGAAGCTGCAATCTCAGAAGGTAACAAAGAACAAGCTTTGGCAGCTTTCAAACTTGCCGAATCAAACTTAATGAAAGGCGTTCGTAAAGGAGCTATCAAACTCGGAACAGCTGCTCGTAGAACTTCTCGTTTATCTGCTAAAATTAAATCACTTTAATTTTACAAATAGAGTTTAATAAAAGCCTCTCTCCGTCTTGGAGTGAGGCTTTTTTTGTGATTAAATTTTGTTGAGCCAGTGATTAATTTTTGTTTAAAAGGTTAACAAAAGATAAAGAATCGCACACCCCCAAAAAAGACTCAAGAGTCAAGCAATTTAATTTAAATGTTCTTGTTTTAGCCCATTGTATTTTGATGTTAAAATAAGTAGTATTCGAAACGTAAAAAACATTATTCAATGTGGGTTTTTACGAAATTATTTTTGACTTTATCGAGTGGCTTTTGGGCTTCTCGAAGAAAGAGGTTTTGTTTTAAAAATAACCGTGTTCGGAGAGAGTAATGGAAGATATACAAGATACAAATTCTGTTCAAATTCAGTGGGAGCAGATTTGTTCTAAATTAAAAACCGAAGTAGGCGATACCGCTTTTAATAGTTGGTTAAGACCGCTCGAACCTGCAAGCATAGAAGAAGGCAAAGTTAATCTTAAAGTGCCTACAAGATTTATGCGCAATTGGGTGGTGACTCATTATTCTGACAGGATTCGTGCTTTATGGAATAAGTATAATCCTGATGTTGAAGATATTAATTTTATTGTTCAACCAATCCAAAAAGAAGTTGGTTCTTTAAGGGGTATTATACGCTCTTTTGAGAAGGTGCCGACTCCTAAGCCAGACACGGAGTCTTTTGCTGTTCGTGATGCTTCTGTTAATGGTGCTTCTGCACTTGATTGGGCTTCCGATTCTTTGGGTAAAGATTCTATATCTGCTCCTCTTGATCCACGTTATACTTTTGAAAATTTTGTAGTTGGAAAACCAAACGAATTTGCTTATGCCGCAGCTAAAAGAGTGGCTGAGAGTAAAAAAGTTTCATTTAATCCATTGTTCTTATATTCTGGGGTTGGACTCGGCAAAACTCACTTGATGCACGCAATCGCATGGGAGATTCGTCGTAAGGATCCAAGTCGTACTGTAGTTTATTTATCTGCAGAAAAGTTTATGTATAAATTTGTTCGTGCTATTCGTTATAAAGATACTATGGCATTTAAAGAGCAGTTCCGCTCTGTTGATGTGTTGATGGTTGATGATGTGCAATTTATTTGTGGCAAAGATCAAACACAAGAAGAGTTTTTCCATACATTTAATTCATTAATTGAAGATGGTCGTCAGATTATTATTTCTGCGGATAAATCTCCAGCTGATTTAGATGGAATCGAATCTCGTCTTAAATCACGTTTGAGTTGCGGTTTGGTGGCTGATATTCATCCAACTAACTTTGAGCTTCGCTTGGGTATCCTAGAGGCTAAGGCGGAGCAGTTGGAAGTAAAGGTGCCTGAAAAGGTTTTAGAATTCTTAGCTCATAAAATTGCGACCAATGTTAGAGAGCTTGAAGGTGCATTAAAAAGAGTTGTTGCTCACTCACAATTATTAGGTGGTAGAGAAATTAACCTTGAAATGACCCAAGATGTTTTAAGAGATATGCTTCGTTCTTATGATAAGCGCATCACAATTGACGATATTCAAAAGAAAGTGTCAGAGCATTTTAATATCTCTCCTAAAGAGATGCATTCAGACCGCCGTGCACGTTCTGTTGCTCGTCCTCGTCAAATTGCTATGTATTTGGCAAAGCAACTAACTAATCGCTCATTGCCAGAAATCGGACGTAAATTTGAGCGTGACCACACAACTGTTATGCATGCTGTTCGTAAAATTGAAGAACTTTTAGTTCAAGATTCTTCAATGGCAGAAGATGTAGAATTGTTGAGAAGAATGCTCGAGAATTAGCTTGTAAAAAAAGCTGTTAAAAACTGTTGGCGACTCGCTAAAAGTTCTTTGGATTTTAAGCCTTTGTGATATAATCCACCCAGAGACTTTTAGCTGAGTCGTTTTAAGTTTTTAAAATGCTTTAACGGTTCTTTTATAAAGCCATGTTATAAAATTTGTGAAGTTTATTAGTAATAGTTAGCGGTCGGATAGAAACATGAAATTTACCATCGAAAGAGCAAATCTTCTTAAAACCTTAAACCACGTACAAAGCGTTGTTGAGAAAAGAAACACCATTCCAGTTTTGTCAAATGTGAAAATAGAGGCTTCTGCCTCTTCTCTTAGCTTTAAAGCTACAGATATGGATATTGAAATTACTGAGAATGTTGAAGTGCAAGGTGCTACAGCTGGTGTTACAACCGCTCCTGCCCATACATTGTATGATATCGTAAGAAAGCTCCCTGATGGTTCTCAGGTTGAAGTTGAATATCCTTCAGAAACAGGTCAAATGGTGGTTTCATCTGGACGTTCTAAATTTACATTGGCTTGTTTGCCAGTTGAAGATTTTCCTGTGATGACAGGCGATGACATGCCTTATAACTTCAAAATTTCTAGCGAAGATTTGAAATCTATCATCGATAGAACAAAATTTGCAGTTTCTACAGAAGAAACTCGTTATTATTTGAATGGTATTTACGTTCACGCAGCTGAAGATGATGGTGTTAAAGTGTTGCGTGCTGCAGCGACTGACGGTCACAGACTTGCTTGTGTGGAAGTTCCATTGCCAGCAGGTGCTGAAAGCATTCCAGGGATTATTGTTCCTCGTAAAACAATTGCTGAGATTAGAAAACTTGCTGACGAAGTTAGTGGTGAAATTGAAGTTTCATTGTCAGCTAATAAAATTCGTTTCTCATTTGAGGGTATTGTTCTTACATCAAAATTGATTGATGGAACTTATCCTAATTATGAAAAAGTTATTCCAAAAGATAACGACAAGATTTTAGAGATTGATGTTAAAGAGTTAATCTCTGCTGTTGAGCGTGTTTCTATTATTGCAGAGCGTTCAAGAGGTATTAAAGTTACGATGCAGGCTGGCGGTATGGTTTTATCATCGTCAAGCCCAGAGGCAGGAAGCGCTGTTGAAGAGGTTGAGGCTTCTTATGAAAGCGATTCTATGGAAATCGGTTTTAACTACCGTTATTTGTTAGATATTTTGCAAGAAGTAAAAGGCGATACAGCTCGCTTCTGCATGGCAGATTCATCTGCTCCTGCTGTTATTAGCGATATTTCTGATACAAGTGCATTGTATGTGCTTATGCCAATGAGGGTTTAATTTATAAAGCCGCAGGCAAGAGAGAAATTTGGTAGCAAATAAATCTATCTTAAAAGATGTTGATAGGGTCGGTGTTGAAAAGCTGACCCTTACCAATTTTAGGTGTTATGAAACTGCTAAAATAGAGACATCATTACGCCCTGTAGTGCTTTGTGGACCTAATGGTGCGGGCAAGACAAATATTCTAGAGGCTTTGTCTTATTTAATGCCAGGTAAGGGCATGAGAAGCGCGAAATTATCAGATGTAACATTACTTAAAAAATCTGATAGTGGAATCGTTCCAGCCTCTCGTTTATGGTCGGTCTTTGCTAAAGTAAATCGTGGTGATGAAGAATTAAACGTTGGCACTGGTGTTGAAAGAATATCTAACATAGAGGGTCATTATAGCGAGCGCCGTATTGTAAAGATAAATGGCGAACAGGCAAAAAGCCAAGGTGAGCTTGGAAACATATTAACCACGGTTTGGTTAACCCCTGCGATGGATAGGTTGTTTAAGGGAGGCTCTGCGCCTAGAAGAAGCTTTTTGGACAGACTGGTTTATGCTTTTGATTCAGAGCACGCAAAAAGAACCGCCTCTTATGAACACTCACTAAAAGAATGGACTAAGCTCTTAAAAGAAGGCTCAAAAGATGGGCGCTGGTTAGGCGCTTTAGAGCAGAATATGGGAGAACAGGGGATTGCGGTTGCGGCGGCTCGTAGAGAGCATGTAGCAAGGCTTGATAAATTTTTAAATCCCGATGAGAAAAACGTATTTCCTCGGGCAAAGATTAAGTTAGACGGCTTAGTAGAAACATGGCTTGATAATATGCCAGCGCTTGAGGCAGAAGAAAAATTGAAACAACAGTTTTTTAATGCCAGAAGATTGGTTGCAATGAATAACAATGTTTCACCCGATGGAGTGCATAAAAGCGATTTGCAAGTTTTTCATCAAGAAAAAGGACTGCCAGCTGAGACTTGTTCTACAGGTGAGCAAAAAGCATTGTTAATAGCTATTGTTTTAGCTCAAGCGACTTCACAAGCCCTTAATAAGGGTTTTGCTCCGATACTTTTGCTTGATGAAGTTGCTGCGCATTTAGATGAAAAAAGACGCGATGCACTGTTTGATAGGGTGTGTAATTTGAATGCTCAGGCGTGGATAACGGGAACAGATGTTGATATGTTTAAAAAATTGCAAGAAAGAGCAGATTTTTTTCATGTAGAAGATGCAAAATTGAAAAGAATAGTGTAAAACAAATATAGTCAATTTTTAAAAGATGATTAGACGTTAAATTTAGGGAAAGAACATGACAGAAGAAAACACATATGGCGCAGAATCGATTAAAGTTTTAAAAGGGCTTGAGGCAGTGCGTAAACGTCCTGGTATGTATATCGGTGATACCGATGACGGTTCAGGTTTGCATCATATGGTATATGAGGTTTTGGATAATGCTATCGATGAATCTTTAGCGGGTTACTGCGATAAGACAGAGGTTGTGTTAAACCCAGATGGTTCTGCAACAATCCGAGATAACGGACGTGGTATTCCTGTTGGTATGCATAAATCAGAGGGTGTTTCTGCCGCTGAGGTTATTATGACACAGCTCCACGCTGGTGGTAAATTTGACTCTAATTCATATAAAGTTTCTGGTGGTTTGCACGGTGTGGGTGTTTCTGTTGTGAACGCTCTTTCAGACTGGCTTGATTTGCGTGTTTGGCGCGAGGGTAAAGAGCATTATATGCGCTTTAGAGGTGGTGTAGCCGAAGCTCCTTTAGCTGTTGTTGGTGAATCTGATAAAACTGGTACAGAAGTTACATTCATGCCTTCAGATGAAATTTTTGCTATAACAGAATTTAACTTTGAAACATTAGAACACAGAATGAGAGAACTTGCTTTCTTGAACTCAGGTGTTTATTTGAGCTTAACCGATAATCGTCATGGTGACGAACCTAAAAAAACAGAATTCCATTATGAAGGTGGTATCGAAGCTTTTGTTAAATATTTAAACCGCTCAAAAACAGTTATTCAAGATTTGCCAATCGTTGTTTCTGGTGAGGTTGATGGTATGTCTGTTGAGCTTGCTATGGAATGGACAACAGGCTATCACGAAACAACTCTTTGCTTTACAAACAACATTCCACAAAGAGACGGCGGTACTCACTTAGCTGGTTTTAGAAGTGCTTTAACTCGTACCGTTAACAATTATGTAACTGAGAACAACCTCTTAAAGAAAGAAAAAGTATCTTTAACAGGTGAAGATATGAGAGAAGGTTTGAGCTGTGTATTGTCAGTTAAAGTGCCTGATCCTAAATTCTCATCACAAACTAAAGATAAATTGGTTTCATCAGAAGTTAGACAAGTTGTTGAATCTATCACTTATGAAAAATTAACCGAATGGTTCTCAGAACGCCCTGCAGAGGCAAGAAAAGTTATTGGTAAGATTGTTGAAGCTGCAACAGCCCGTGAAGCTGCTCGTAAGGCTCGTGAGTTAACTCGTCGTAAAGGTGTGCTTGATATCTCATCACTACCTGGAAAGTTGGCCGACTGCCAAGAAAAAGACCCTGCATTATCAGAAATATTCATCGTGGAGGGAGATTCTGCGGGTGGTTCTGCTAAACAAGGTCGTCATAGAGCTAATCAAGCTATTTTGCCTCTTAAAGGTAAAATTCTTAACGTTGAAAGAGCTCGTTTTGATAAAATGCTCGGCTCAGCTGAAATTGGTACATTGATTACAGCTTTGGGCACTGGTATTGGGCGCGATGATTTTAATATTGATAAAATCCGTTATCATAAAATCGTTATCATGACCGATGCTGATGTCGACGGTAGTCACATTAGAACCTTATTGTTAACTTTCTTCTATCGTCAAATGCCAGAGGTTATTGAGCGTGGATATTTGTATATTGCTCAACCTCCTCTTTATAGAGCAAAAAGAGGTAATTCAGAAATCTACCTTAAAGATGATAGAGCATTAGAAGATTACCTTATTAAAGGTGGTGCAGATGAAGCTGTGTTAACAACTAAAGACGGTATGCAAATTGCTGGTTTAGAGTTGATTGACATGGTTGAAAAAGCCAATAAAGCAAAGCATTTAATCGGCACATTATCAAAGAGAATCCCAGAAAAAATTATTGAACAGAGTGCTATTAGAGGATTATTTAGCGAAGAAATTATCAATGATGCAACTAAAACAATAGATGCTCTAAAACAAGCAGAAGAAAAGCTTAATGCTCTTGAGCCAGAATATGAAAAAGGCTGGATTGCTTCTCGTCGTGAAGATGGAGCGTTGGTGTTTGCTCGCACATTGCGTGGTATTACAGAAACCCATGTTCTCGATAGTGGTATTCTAGATTCTGGTGAGGCAAGAAAACTTGCTCAAATGGGAGCTTTTCTAAAAGAGAACTTTATTTCTACATCAAATATTAACTGCAAAACAGGCGAAAGCATTAAGGTTACAGGTGCTGTGGCTCTTTCTAATGCAATTATGAAAGCTGGGCGTAAAGGTATGTCTATCCAACGTTATAAAGGTTTGGGCGAGATGAACCCTGAGCAATTGTGGGAAACCACTTTAGACCCAGAAGCACGTACTTTGTTGCAGGTTAAAGTTGAGCAAGCTGACCAAGCTGATGAGGTGTTCTCAACTCTTATGGGTGATATTGTTGAACCAAGAAGAGACTTCATTCAATCTAACGCTTTGAATGTGGTTAATCTTGATGCCTAAGAGGTAATAAATGGAAAAAACCGCTATTTTAACTCAAGTTATGCAAATGTTCGGTCACGGATTAAGTTGGCATGAGTTTAAGGCGGAGCTTGATAAACAAGGCATTACCCAATTATTAGATACAGATAGTATGAACCAAATAATCGATATGTGGCAGGAAAATGAAGCCCGCCACATAGCCGATTATAAATTATGTGATGAGTTAGACTTTTGGGCAAAAGGTGGCTCATATAAAACTCATTTAGAAGGCTTTTTAGCCATTAAGCCAATTATCCTAGTTAAAGAAGCTCAAAAACGTGGCTGGTTTGTTAAAGAATTGGGCGAAAAATTCATCATCAATCCGCCAGAAAAAAGCCCTATCATTATTAAAGTGTAATAGTTGTGTGAGTTATCTCTCTTTATATTTTAGGACATAGATATGAAACAGATATTATTAAGTTTGATTGTTATAATTGGATTAGCTGGATGTTGGAAAGATATACCTAAAGATATTCCGTTAACTAAAGATCAAGTAAAAGAAATAATTTCATTAACAAATTCTGACTATGTTTATAAAAATTACCCAGATAATAGCAAAAAAGACCTTTTTAATTATTCTTTCTTTCACTTTAGAGCTTTTTTATCCGATGAAAAAGAAATAAGCAATAGTGCTAAAGCTTATCAAATATTAGCGGATTCAGGATATGGACCTGCTCTAATTGAATTAGCTAAATTATATACAATGGGACTTGGCGTTGAAAAAGATGGCGATAAGGCATTATCTCTTCTTAATAAGGTTGAAGATACTCCAGATGCTTTATATTGGAAAGGAATGGCTACAATATCAAAAAAAGACAAAAGCATCAAACCAATGGCCAAACTGAAAAAAGCTATGAAATACATAGAAAAAGCTGCTTTTATGGGTAATGTCGATGCTAGCGCCTTTACATATGTTTATTATTGCAATGCTAAAGACCTAAAAGAGAAAGACAGGCTTTACAAAGCCTATTATTATTGGGCTTTCCAAATTAGGTCTAAAGATCACATGCTAGAAAACGGCAAGTCTTTTTTTGACATGTTAAAGGACGATGACGAAGCAGGTCCTAAAAAATGCAAGAAAGACCATACTCTTGATATGGCTTTGTTAAACAAAGCCCACCAAGATCTGAACAAAAATCCTATCGGTGATTATTATTTAAATAGTCAGGGCGTAGGCTTTAATAGTGACGTTGCACGTAATTATATGTTAGAAAAAATATCTCGCGGCTTCTAACGCTTGTTATGCTTATAAATAATACATGTGCCTTTGTTGCTATTGTTTTTAGCATTAGTGATATCGCTCCCTGCAGAAATCAAATCTCCAACAACACCTAAACCATCTTTTATTACATTATCCAATGGCTTAACTCCTGTGCTAATTTTTGAAAAAACTTTTGCTGGATTGATTATCTCAGAAATTTCGCAAGATTTTGCTCTTTGGTTTATCTCTTTTTGGCTCATATAATCAGGAGAAGGAGAATTTCCAATAGCTCTGCCTAGTTCTGTATCAAAGAATTTAGAGACATTTTTGTCATTCATTTGATCAGCTATAGCTTGTATATTTGCGGCTTCTTTTTCCCTGAATTTATTTGCTATTTTAGTTGCATTTTCCATGGCATTTTGCTTTGCTTTTGCAAGCTCAGTTGGATTATTGCGATTAAAACTATTATCTTTTGAAAGAATTTTCTGTGTAATTGCTTCTTCATCAACAATGTATCTAACCTTATCTAATCTTTCTAATGCTTCTGCAAATCGCGGGTCGGACTTAACTTCATTTGTAGCTATGTTATCGTTCATTGTTTCATCGTTTCCATACCTACGCCCTTGATATTTATGTTTTTCAAATAACTCATTTACTTTATTTATGTTATTTTGTTTTTCTTCATCTGTTATGTTTATAGGGTTTTCTTTGTTTGCAGAAGATTTTGTTATAAATTCACCTAATGGCTTTTGCTTAACAGGCTTAGCTGTCTTGCTTAAGACGTCATTCACGCTGGTTGTTGCTTTATCTGAGGTAGTGGCATCATTTTTGGCATATTTGACATTTGATTTCCTAAGTACGGATTGTTTAATTGCTTCCTGATTTAAAAAGCTCGGAATATTAAAGCTATTATCGTTAAGCACATTCCATCTTGATAAAATATCTTTACCTTTCTTCTCATTTTCTGTGATTTGAATTTTAGATGTGGGTCTGTTTTCTTGGATTATGCCAATTGGCTTATGTTCGTCTTCTTCTTCTTCTTCTTCTTTAGGTCTTTGGGCAACAAAGCCTAGTTTATCATTTATTTTATTAATGGTTTCACCATCTGGTTTCATCACCCCATCAATATTAAGGTTATTGTCTTTTTGAAAGTTCTTTATTCCATCTATCATAGATTGAGTTGGTATATTATCCATATCCCAATTAGGCTCTTTATAATATCCTAAGTTCTTTAAGGCTGTTTTAGTCGGGATTACATCATCTTGATGAACAGATGAGTTACTTGCAATGCTGTTTTTTAGTTTTAAGAAATCAAACATGTTTTTCTCCATAAAAAATGGGC
>QKFK01000158.1 GCA_003252195.1 Rhodospirillales bacterium | reverse complement strand
GGGTGAACATTAACGTCCACATCACGAGGTTCAATATCTACAAACAATGCCACATATGGGTAGCGATTGCTGGCAAGAAAATCTTGATAAGCTGCTCTGACGGCACCGTTTAATAATTTGTCTTTAACTGGGCGATTATTAACAAACAAATATTGGGATAATGAGTTGCCTTTGTTATAAGTTGGCAAGCTGGCATAACCTGTAATCTTTGCACCATCTCTTTCTAAATCAATATTAAGAGAGTTGTCGGCAAAGTCTTTGCCCATAATTGCGGATAATCTGCGTAATCTAGCATCAAATAAATCACCTGTTGAAGCTGAGGCTAAGTTAATTCTTTTGCGATTGCCATCGTCTAATGAAAATGAAATATGTGGGTTTGCCATGGCAATGCGTTCTACCATGTCAATGCAATATGATGTTTCTGTTGTGGCGTTTTTTAAGAACTTTAATCTAGCAGGTGTAGCAAAGAATAAATCTCTAACCTCTATGGTCGTCCCTAATGGGTGAGCACATGGAGCAATGTTTGAGATTTCTCCACCTTCAACCTTGATGCTCCAAGCATTATCTGCATCTTTTGTGCGTGAAGATATGCTAAGTCTGGAGACAGAGCCAATAGATGGCAAAGCCTCACCTCTAAAGCCCATGAATGAGATGTTAAACAAATCATCATTAGACAGCTTGGATGTGGCGTGGCGGGTGATGGCTAGAGGTAGCTCATCTTTATTAATCCCTGAGCCATTGTCAGTGATTTTGATTAAGCTTCTGCCACCATCAATTAAAGTAATGTCGATGCGAGTTGCCCCAGCATCGACAGAATTTTCTACGAGTTCTTTAACGGCTGAAGCAGGGCGTTCTACCACTTCACCAGCAGCAATCTGGTTGATTAGGTTGGGTGGTAGAATCCTAATCGCCATTAAATTAAGCTCTCATTGCTTTAACAAGGTTAATCAAACCGTTGGTTGAACAATCATGTGAGGTTACTTTGCCTTCAGATGTGATTTCAGGCAAAATCTTTTTAGCTAATTGTTTGCCGAGCTCAACACCCCATTGGTCATATGAGTTTAAGTTCCACAAAATACCTTGAGTGAAGATTTTATGCTCATACATAGCGATTAACATACCAAGGTTATAAGGGGTTACTTCTGTCATCAAAATAGAGTTAGTTGGGCGGTTACCTTCAAACTGTTTTTGTTTCTTCAAGAAAGCGATTTGTTCATCTGACTTGCCTTCAGCTTTTAATTCAGCTGTAGCTTCTTCCTCTGTTTTGCCTTTCATCAAAGCTTCGGTTTGAGCTAAGAAGTTTGAAAGCAAAATAGGGTGATGTTCACCGCATTCATTAAGTGATTTTGCAGGGGCAATAAAGTCACATGGAACAAGGTTAGTACCTTGGTGTAACAATTGATAGAATGAGTGCTGACCGTTAGTTCCAGCTTCACCAAACAATACTGGTCCAGTTGAATAATTTACATATTCGCCAGCTTTGGTTACATGCTTGCCGTTACTTTCCATATCAGCTTGTTGCAAATAAGCTGCTAGTCTGTGCATATATTGATCATATGGAAGAACCGCATATGAGTTAGCACCAAAGAAGTTTACATACCATGCACCAATAAAACCAAGAAGAGCAGGGATGTTCTCTTTGAATGGAGCTGTTTTGAAGTGATTGTCCATGGCGTGAGCGCCAGCTAACAAATCTTCAAAGTTGTCCATACCGATAGCAATAGCGATTGGCAAACCAATAGCTGACCATAATGAATAACGACCGCCTACCCAGTCCCAGAATTCAAACATATTTGCTGTATCAATACCAAAAGCAGAAACTTCTTTAGCATTAGTTGATAACGCTACAAAGTGCTTTGCAACAGCATCTTCACCAAGAGCTTTAACAAGCCATGCACGAGCTGATTTGGCATTAGTTAAAGTTTCTTGAGTTGTAAAAGTTTTAGAAGCAATAATGAACAAAGTTGTTTCTGGATTTAACTTTGATGTGGTTTCTACAATATGAGTTCCATCAACGTTAGATACGAAATGTACATTAAGCCCTTTTTTTTGATATTTTTTAAGTGCTTCAGTCACCATAACAGGGCCGAGGTCAGAGCCACCGATACCAATATTTACGATATCTGTCATAGCTTTGCCAGTTGCACCTTTCCACTCACCAGAGCGAATCTTATCAGAAAAATCACGCATTTTAGCAAGCACACCATTAACCAATGGCATAACATCTTCGCCATCTGTCATAATTGGAGTGTTTGAACGGTTACGCAAGGCGATGTGCAATACTGAACGATTCTCAGTAGTGTTAATTTTTTCACCTGCGAACATTGCCTTAATCATCTCTTCTAATTTGACTTCTTTGGCCAAATCTTCAAAAAGGCTAATGGTCTTTTCGGTAATGCGGTTTTTAGAATAATCTACCACCATGTTATCAAGCTCTAAGCTGAATTTTTCAAAACGCTTGGCATCATCTGCAAACAAGGTTCTCATTTGGTCATCTTTAACTTCGTTATAATGAGCTTCAAGTTCTTTCCAAGCTTTAGTGGTTGTAACTGACATAGTTTCCTCCGAGGGTTAAAAAATATCTTTTAAAGATTATTGATTTTATTAATATCACCAACAGCTATAAAGGTAAAATTATCTGGTGTGAATAATTTTTTTGCAATATCGTTCGCTTGTTCATATGTAACCGCTTCTATTTGGGCATTACGGGTACTCAAAAAATCAATGCCAAGATTTTGATATTGCATAGCACTTAGCATTGATGCCATTCCCGCAGTTGAGTTAAACCTTAGTAAAAAGCTGTTTATTAATTGCTTTTTAGTGCGGTCAAACTCTTCTTTGGTAATGCCGTTATTATGAATGTTGTTGATTTCATCTTGCACCATTTTAAGCGCTTTATGGTAGGTGTTATTGTTAGTTCCTAATGAGCCCATTATTAATGGTGTGCGTTCAATCTGGTCTAAATCAGCACTAACCGAATAGGCAATGCCTTCATCAACTCTAATTTTTTTGTTAAGGCGTGCTTCAACATCATTTCCACCAAAAATTTGAGTGGCAATATATGCAGGGTAAAAATCAGGCGAGTTTCTTTCGATGCCGTTACCGCCAAAAATCATTGCTGCTTGAGTAACTTGTTTGTTTAGGAGTAAAGGTTGTTCTTGAGGTGGTAATAATGGTCTGCTTAATGCGCCAATCTCTGATTTGTTGGGTAGTTTTCCAAATATCTCATCAATCATCTTAGCCGCATCATCTTCACTAATGTCACCAGCAATACTGATTATTAAATTATCTTTGGTGAAATGTTGTTCCATATAGCTAAATAAATCAGGGCGCTCAATATTTGATAACATTTCAATATCAGCTGGTGATTTGCGAGCATATGGGTGTGCTGCAAAAAGGCTTTTCATAATAGCATTAGAGGCGTCATAAAAAGGAGATTGCTCGCTTCTTTTTATTCCTGCAATTAATTGGGCCTTCATGCGGGAGATGGCGTCACCTGTAAAGCGTGGCGCATTAAGGGCTGTTTTTAAAAGCTCAATGCTTAAATCTTTTTTATCACTTGTAGTTAGTAATGAGCCATTAAAAGTTGTTTTTCCTGCGTTAAAACCAATAGATATTCCATTATTTGCTTCAAGTTCTTGAAACTGTTTAGATGAATATTTGCCAGCACCTTCATCAAGCAGAGTTGATAATAAATATGCTGTTCCTTGTTTAGTGTTTTTATCGTAAGCAAGACCTGATTTTTTGAACATAAAATCAAGGGCAATGATAGGATTTTGCTTGTCTTGAACTAGCCATGCACTAAGCCCTTTATTTGAGATTATCTCAACAGGTTTTACATTGAATTTTTTGTCTTTTAATGATGATAAACTAATAATTTTTTCATAATCAAACCTATTTGATTGTGAAAAAATATAGTAAAATGCACAAGATAGGATGATTAATAGTAAAACTATATATGCTTTTTTCATTATTCTTCTCCCTCTTTATTATAAGGAAGCAATAATCCAGAAACCTTAGATGCTTGGTTAAATATGAGTTTGGCTGCTTTAATTAACTCATCTTTGCTAATTGCTTTAATCTTATCTGGGTATGAATTTATCTCTGATAAGCTTACTCCATCGCTAAGCATTTCTCCAACGACAGAGGCTGCACCTTGAGGTGAATCATTTAAATATATCAAGCCCGACAGCATTCGGCTTTTTGCATCTTTAATCTCTTTGTCTGAGAAAGCTCCATTTAGAATGTCTTTTATTTCTTTCATAATTGCTTTGTGAGCTTGCTTTATGTCTGCTCCATCTTGGGGAATAAAACTGGTTGCAAATGTAGAATAGCTAAGCGAGAAAGGGCTGTAATATGCCGAGAAACTAGTTAGTATGTGTCTTTGCACAACTAAGTTCTGGTAGAATATAGAGGTTGAGCCTCCGCCAATCATTTCGGCTAATAAGGCTAAAGCATATACATTTTCTTTGTCTGTGGCGGTATTAATTGACGGAGCAATGTATCTAGTTATATATACTGGCTGGCGCACAAGAGGGTGGGCATATTTAATCTCGGCAGACAATTTTCCATTTTGGGAGTTTGTAAAAGATCTTTTATCTAAAGCCGATGTTTTGATATTGCCATAATATTTTTCTGCCAGTGGTTTTAACTCATCTGCGGTAATGTCGCCTGCAACTACCAATATAGCATTATTAGGGGCATAATATTTGTGGTAAAAGTCGCGCACATCTTTAGCAGTTAAATTTTCTAAGTCTGTTCCTGTGCCGATAACAGGTCTGGCATATGGATGTTCACCCCACAATAAAGAAGATATTTTATCACCTAAAATAGTTGAGGGATTATTGTCGGTTCGCATGTATTTTTCTTCGGTTACAACCTTGTGCTCTGGCTCAAAGATTTTATCATCAAATTTTAATCCGCGCATGCGATCTGCTTCAAGCGCCATGAGGGCCTCAAGGCTTTTTAATGGAACAGTAGCATGATATTCGGTTCTGTCATAAGAAGTGGAAGCATTGTTAGCCCCGCCTACATCTGCAACGATTTTTCCATATTCTTCAGGTTTAACTTTATTGGTGCCTTTAAACATCATATGTTCTGTCATATGGGCTTGGGCTAAACCCGTTTTGCCAGATTGCTCATCAATAGCACCAACTTTATAAAAGATATAATGACTAACAATAGGGGCTCTATGATTAGGAATAACCACAACTTCCATACCATTCTTTAGGGTGAAATTCTCAAAATTAAAAACTTCGCCATGGGCTCTATATGGAAAAGTGATAAAGCAAACAAAAATTAAAAGTTTACGTAGCATGTTACGTTTCCTTCCATATCACTTAGATTATTGCTTTTTATATTGTTTAATTAAAACAAGCCTTCTAAAAAGCCTTTTTTCTCTCTGGCAATGATAGGTGTTTCACCTTGTGTGATTGGCTCGCCTAGAGCTTGAACATCTTGAATGCGTTTGCTTTCTTTTGCAGGGTCAACTAACACTTCGCTTGGGTTGGCTTGCTCTTGCCAGAACACCAATTTTTCTGCAAAGTTTTTGTCTCTTAAAGCAAAATTGCTCTCATCTTGGGCAATTAGTCTGCGAATATCTGGATCTGCTTTATTTGTGTTAGCCATAGACAATAGAGCTTGCTCACCAGCGCTTATGCTGTTTTGTTCAGAAACTGATTGGTTTTCATCATAAG
Organism: Rhodospirillales bacterium; assembly: GCA_003252195.1. Taxonomy (GTDB): domain Bacteria; phylum Pseudomonadota; class Alphaproteobacteria; order QKFK01; family SZUA-500; genus SZUA-500. Next base: position 13,237 of record QKFK01000158.1, on the reverse strand, counting down.
AAGAAATGGCGTTTAGAGCTATTTGAGCTGCGGTTGTTTCTTGAGGTCTTGGTGCACCAGGTTTTGGAGGTGTTAGCTCAAAGTTAGGTGGAACTGTGAGTGGAGCTCTGGTTATAACTGTAAATTCATCAGGTCCTTGTTTAACAAGACCAAGTGTTTGCTTAATGTTTGAACAAGCGCTGAGCGCTAAGGTTAAACCTAAAGCAATGATGAATTTTTTTTGCATAATTTTACCCCTTGATAAATTATTCATAATCTATGAGATACTACTCTGTTTTCTCATTATTAAACAAGCTTGAAATCACAATTATACACGCCCCAATAAAAATAGCGCTATCAGCAATATTAAAGGCAGGCCAGTGATAAGTTTTAAAATAGAAATCTAAAAAGTCATAAACTGCACCAAACAACAATCTATCAGAAACATTACTTAATGCTCCACCAATAACAAAAGATATTGCAAGGCGAATTCTTTGGTCTTTTTCTTTTCTGAACCAGCTTATTAAAACAGCAATAATAGCAAGGGCTAAGAATGATAATAAATATGGCCCATAAACACTATAAGATGTGAACATAGAAAAGCTCACTCCCTTATTCCATACGCTAACAAGGTTAAAAAACGGAGTTAGTAATAAATATGGATAATCTTGGCTTTCAAAAAAGTCTCTAACCAAAAATTTTGACAATTGATCAGCAAGTACAACTGCTAAAACAATTAAAATGTGGCGCTTTTTTTTGATAATATTTTTTATATTCATTCTTTTAGTCCGTACTCAAAATGGCTTTTGCTCTAGCTACATCAAAATTAATCTGCTCTTTCAACTCGTCTACATTGGCAAATTTTGTTTCAATTCGCAAGAATTCAATAAGTTCAACGCGTAGTTTTTCACCATATATATCTCGGTTAAAGTCAAAAATATGCACTTCTAATATGGGGTGCTCGCCGTCAAATGTAGGGCGAGAGCCAAAATTTGCAATAGCATCGTGCCATTCTACCGTGCCGTTGTTTTGTATTAGTCCTGCTCTAACCGCATAAACGCCTTTAGGGGGTACTATATAATTATCAATATTAATATTAGCTGTTGGAAAGCCTATGGTTCTGCCTCTGGTGAAACCATGCTCTACAATTCCTTCAATTTCCCAGTTTCGGCCTAAAATTGAATGGCATTTTTCTAAGTCGCCCGCATGTATAGATGCTCTAACCTCTGTAGAAGAGAAAGGAATGCCAAGGCTGTTTTTATGTTTTTCGATGATGGTTATTGGTAAAGATGCTTCTTCACAAATTTTATGTAATAATTTTGAGTCCCCAAGAGCTTTTTGCCCAAAGCGGAAGTCATCTCCAACAACGATATGCGCAGGGTTTAATTTTGATATTAAAATTTGAGACACAAATTCTTCGGCGCTAATTGATGATAGTTCTTTGTTAAAGTCATATATCAATAAATTATCTGCTTCTTGCTCAGAAATTAAACGGATTTTATCATTGTATGGTGTTATTCTAAAAGGCTCTTCAAACCATTTAAAAAATTGCTTTGGGTGAGGTTCAAAAGTAATAACTGTCAGTTCTTTATTAAGAGTTTTTGCCGTTTCTAGGGCTTGTTTTATAACAAGTTGGTGCCCTAAGTGAAGTCCGTCAAAATTGCCGATGGCAATGACGCTTCCTTGAGGTAAAACGCTGTTAATATGGCAATGTTCAAATGTTTTCATGATATTTTGCATAATTAATTATTTGTACCCCTAGAATTATTGCAGTTTACTCTTTTTTTCAAGAAATTTTATAGATATTCCCTCTTGATATTTTTGTAGGCGTTATCAAATATAATTTATCACATCACTAAAACGGGGTTATACCCTGTTAGTCTCGGCGGATTTATATAATTAATGCGGTCAGTTATGTTATCCGCCGAGATTCGCGACTCGATATAATTAAAATTCTTAAGTGCTCTGCAAAATATTGTAATAAATCGATAAATATATGTCGAATTATCGTCTTATAATGTCTAAAAATACGATTTTAAGTCGTAATAACAATTGTTTTCATACTCGACTATTGACATGAGAGTGATTATCATCTTCAATATAAAATAGGAAATGAGACTTGTGGAGCAAAAACAATGAAAAACGATAACCCCATATGTTTAGGTGCAATGCCTGTTGGTATCATCTGCGAAATTAGAAACATTACATCAGATAAAGAGACTGAGCGCAGGTTGTTAGAATTAGGCGTTAGGATAGGCTCATTAGTAAAAGTGTTAAATCGTCAAATGAATGGTTCAGTTGTCCTTGCTAGAGGCGAGGCTAGATTGGCTGTTGATTCCTCATTAGCTGACGCGTTAGTTGTTAGTGTTGCATAATTAAACAAAATAAAAATAGGCTGTATTAATGAAAGACTTAATGATTGCGATTGCTGGTAACCCCAATTGCGGGAAAACCACGTTGTTTAATGTTTTAACAGGGTCTCGCCAGAGAGTGGGTAACTGGTCTGGTGTAACTGTTGAAAGAAAGTCGGGTGTTCTAAATCATAAAGGCACTAAAGTTGAGGTGGTTGATTTGCCAGGGGTGTATTCATTAGATGCAAATTCAGGGTCTGAAGATGAAAAAGTAGCTCGTAAGTTTATCCTAGAAAATACGCCAGATTTAATCGTCAATATTGTTGATGCAACTAATTTAGAAAGAAATTTATATTTAACAACTCAGCTCATGGAAATGAATGTACCTGTTTTGGTGGTGCTTAATATGATAGATGTCGCTCACGATAGAAAAATATCTATCGATGTAAAAGAGCTAAAAGAGCGTTTAGGTTGCGAGGTTATTACTGCAGTTGCTTCTGTAAAAAGAGGCGTAGAAGAAATTAAAGATTTTATAGTCTCTGCAGGTAAAGCTCAAAAACCATTAAAGCAAGTGGCGTATTCAGCAGACGTATGGGAAAAACTAGCTGAAATAGGTTCAGTAGAAGAAAATCTATCTTTGTATGAAAAGCTCCATTTGCTAGTGGGCGGAAATTCTTTATCACACAAATTATCTGCAGAAAAAATTGCAAAAATTTCTGCCGTACGCGAGAGCTTAGAAAAAGAAAAATCAATGGATGCTGATTTGTTGGTGGCAGATGATAGATATAATTTTATTCTAGAATTATGTGAAAAAGTTGTTTCTAAAGAAGATGGTTTATCAAAAAATATTTCTGATAAATTAGATGAGATCTTATTAAATCGCTATTTAGGGTTGCCAATTTTTATTGCGATTATGTATTTAATGTTTTTATGGACAATCTCTTTAGGTGGAGTGTTTATAGATTTTTTCGATATTTTAGGCGGAACATTATTTGTAGATGGCTTCAAGTATATTGCCCATGTTTTAGGCGCTCCTTTGTGGCTTGAAGTATTGTTTGGTGACGGTGTTGGAGCTGCTTTACAAACTGTGATGACCTTTATTCCACCGATTGCTTTCTTGTTCATCTTTATGGCAATATTAGAAGATTCAGGCTATATGGCGCGGGCTGCATATATTATGGATAAATATATGCGTAAAATAGGTTTGCCTGGTAAAACCTTTGTGCCATTAATTGTTGGTTTTGGTTGCACAGTGCCAGCAGTTATGTGCTCTCGCACATTAGATAATGAAAATGACCGTAAAATAACCATTGCTATGGCTCCATTTATGTCATGTGGAGCTAGAATCCCTGTTTATGCAGTTTTTGCGGCGGCTTTTTTCCCAAATGGTGGGCAAAATATGGTGTTTGCTTTATATGCACTAGGCGTGTTGATAGCGATTTTTACAGGTATTGTTTTAAGAAAATCACTATTCGGAGGTAAGGCCTCTGCCATGATTATGGAGCTCCCTCCTTATCACCGTCCAACAATCCTAAATATGAGCAAATTAACATGGCATAGACTTAAGAGTTTTATCTCAAAAGCAGGTAAAATTATTATGCCTATGATTGTAGTTTTAGGCTTAATGAATTCAATCGGAACAGATGGCTCTTTTGGTAACCAAGATAATAATAAATCAGTATTATCATATGTTGGTAAAAAGGTTACTCCAATATTTGCCCCGATGGGCATAAGCCATGATAACTGGCCAGCAACAGTTGGTTTGATTAGTGGTTTGTTTGCGAAAGAAGCTATCGTTGGAACATTGGATTCTCTATATTCAATGAATGAAGCCAATGAAGTTATCTTGGAAGGGGCGAATGTAGATGATGTTGCTATGCCAGATATTCTTGGTGGGTTGAGTGATGCGTTGGTTTCTGTAAAAGATAATTTCATTGCAACAGTTTCTTCGCTAACTGATCCTTTAGGCCTTTCTTCGGTTTCTTCATCAAATGAAGAAGATTTAGGTGTAAGTGATAATTTATTGGGTGAAATGGCTGCAATGTTTGATGGTCAAATAGGAGCCTTTTCATACCTTGTATTTGTATTGTTATATTTCCCATGTATTGCTGCTTTTGCGACTATATATAAAGAAGCAGGCAGGCAGTGGGGAGTTTTTGTGGGAATTTGGAGCTGCTTAATGGCATATACATTCTCAACAATAATCTATCAAATAGGCATTTGGGAAAGAAACCCTGTAAAGTCATTAGAGGTAATATTAATAGCGTTAGCTGTATTAAGTTTGTTTATAGTGTTTATGCGCTATTGGTTCAGAAAAGCTAAATTAAAAACTGTAACATTAGTCAAGAGAGGGTGTGATGGCTGTACTCATTGCGGTTAGGGAATATATTAAAGAAAATAAAAAGGTAGCATTTGCAGATTTGTGTAACCACTTTGATGTTGCTCCAGATGTAATGCGCCATATGCTAGAAATGTTAGAGCAAAAAGAGCTAATAGCCCGCGTTGATCCTGTAGATTGCGGTGGTAAATGTGGCTCTTGTGGTTGTTGTGGGGCAGAGGTTTTAGAAGAGTTTGTTTGGATAGAAGATCTTTAATCCAACGCCAGCTTCATATAAAGGCTATAAATCCAGAGTAACCTTAAGTTTATTTGTCTTAAAATTGTAAGTAATTAAGATTGTGACAATAACATGCATCTCGTATGAACTTTGCTTGTAACGTTTTTTCTGGATAAAAATGTTGTTGGAATAATGGTTTGTTTTGGTTGTAAAATTCTGAAACAGCCGTTGATATTTTGAGTGTGGAATGTTCATAATGGTCTCATTTGAATAACGGTTTAGAATAGCTGTTATCGAACATTTTTACGCTTTATAAAAAGATAAAAGCTTATTCATGTCAAAAAAATGAGCTGTTTTTTATGCCCGTAACCCAGACAAAATAAAGACTTCTATAGCTTATACGAATCTCCCGTTAATCCAAGGTCTTTTTATAAAATTTAATAGTAAAGGAGCTTATAATCACTAAAAAGATTATAAGAGGCCAAACGTCTGTCCATATCTCGTGTATATTATTGCCCTTTAATACAATGCCTCTTGCTATGCGTATAAAATACGTGGTTGGGATCATGCTACCTATGTATTGAGCCCACAAAGGCATACCTCTAAACGGAAACATAAATCCAGATAGTAATATAGAAGGTAATATGGTCATCATTGCCATTTGCATGGCTTGTAGCTGATTTTTTGCAACAGATGAAATGCTAAAGCCAATGGCTAGATTGCAACCAATAAACATTATCAATATTGATGATAACAGAAATATACTGCCTATTATTGGGATAGAAAATAAATATTTGGCGACAAGTAATATGACAAAAGACTGTATATAGCCTATCATAATATAAGGCAAGATTTTTCCCGCCATTACTTCTAGAGGGGTGGCTGGCATAGAAAGTAGGTTCTCCATGGTTCCTCGCTCTCTTTCTCTGGTTAAGGCAAGAGCTGTCATTATTATTCCTGTCATGGTTAAAATAATGCCCATCAATCCAGGAACGATGTTATATCTTGAAAATCCCTCAGGATTATATTTGCGGTGGATTATAACTTCTGTAGGAGAAGCTGTTGGCTGCGCCATGGATAATTCTCCAGTCCCGTCTTTTTCCAAGGCTCGCTTTACTATTTCTTCTATAGAGGAAATAGCCCCATTAGTAGCTGTTGGGTCGGTGGCATCAGCTTCTAATAAAATACTAGGGCGGTTTTGCTTTATTAGATTTTTAGTGAAGTTTTCTGGAATATTTATTACAAACTGGGCTTTGCCTTCTTTAAGGAGTCTGTGGGCGGTTTCCTCAGGAAAATTATAAGGGTTAATACTAAAGTATTCAGAGTTGTTTAGTCCTGCGACAATGTTTCTAGCAAATATTGAGTTGTCTTTGGATATCACAATAGTAGGTAGATGTTTAGGGTCGGTGTTTATGGCGTATCCAAACAACAATAATTGTACTACAGGAAACATCAGCATCATTGCCAAAGTTGTACGATCCCTTTTTAGCTGGATTAGCTCTTTGATTAATATTGCTTTTATCCGTTTGTATGAAAAATCTATCATGGACCTACCCCTTGAGACCAGACATATAATATATGAAGGCATCTTCTAAAGAAGGAGCACTCACCTCCCATGTAAAATCTTTTTTAAATGGTTCTATAGCTGTTTTTATATCCTCTGAATTGGAAGCGCTAATATGCAAGGTTTCTCCAAATGGGGCAATAGAGCTTATATTTGGGTTGTCTCTTAAAGCTTCTTGCAATGATATTAGGCTGTTTCCTCTGGCAATAAAGGTTGTTAATCCAGTTTTATCAGCAATTTCTTTTGCTGTGCCCGATACTATTAAATTTCCATAAGCTATGTATATTATGGAGTGGCAACGCTCTGCTTCATCCATATAGTGGGTGCTAACTAGAAATGTAAGCCCTCTTGCTGCAAGTTGATGGATCTCATCCCAAAATTCACGGCGGGCCTTGGGGTCTACACCAGCAGTTGGCTCATCTAGTAATAATAATTCTGGTTCATGTAATATACAAGCAGCTAATGCTAGTCGTTGTTTCCACCCACCAGACAAACTTCCAGCTAATTGTTTGCATCTCGATTTAAGTCCTAAATTATCAAGGGTAGTATCAATTTTATTTTTTGCATCTTTGATATTATATATTTGGGAAACGAATTCTAGGTTTTCTTTAATAGTAAGATCTTCCCATAAGCTGAACTTTTGTGTCATATATCCGATTTTGTTGCGAATATTATTATGATTTTTTATGTCATAGCCGAGACAATGTCCTTCTCCGCTATCAGGGGTTAGTAGCCCGCATAACATTCGCATAGAAGTAGTCTTGCCACTGCCATTAGGGCCTAAGAACCCATATATTTTCCCCTTAGGAACAGATAAAGACAGGTTGTTTACCACTTTTTTAGAGCCAAAAGATTTATTAAGCCCTCTTACATCTATAGCTAAATTATTTTTGATCATGAGAAGGTATCCTTATATCTATAGGAAGACCGGGGTGTAGTTCTTTATAATAATCTGTAAAGCTAGCCTCAACCATGAACACCAGCTTTTTTCTGGATTCAACGCTGTATATAACAGGAGGGGTAAATTCTGCTCTGGGGGATATATAAGATATGCTTGCTTTTATCTGTTTTTGACAATTATCGCAAGATACTTCAATTTCTTGTCCTAGATTGATTGATGAAACAAGCTCTTCTGGAACATAAAACCGAGCTTTAATATTTGCAGGGGGAAGAAGGCTTATAATTGGAGATCCTGCTTGGACATACTCACCCTTTTCATAGAACACATCTTCAACAATCGCATCTGTTGGAGCAACTCTGGTGGCTTCAGATAGCTTTTTATGGGCTTGTATTTTTTGTTGCTCTGCAATGTATATGTCCTTTTTTGCTTCTTCAATTTTATCTTTTCTTGCTCCTAATTTGGCGGTAGCTAGTTCGGCACCCAATTCTTTAAGCTTGGCTATGGCTACATCATAATTTGTTTTGCTGGTATCGTATTTTGATTGGCTGATAATATTTTTATCATATAGCGATTGGTTGCGTTCATATTCAGATTTAGCATTGTTAAGGACTGACTGGGCTTGCCATAATTGTTTATTTATAACGTCTATTTCTTGTGGGCGTTTACCTTTTACTAGGTCTTTGTGATAGTCCTTTGCCTTTTCTATATTTGCAACAGATTTATTTAATTCTGCCTTAAGTAGGGTGTCGTCAATAACAAATAATTTAGTATCTTTTTCTACAAAACGCCCCTTTTTTACGTATATATCATCTACTAATCCAGAGCTTGTAGAGGATATATAGACATTATCTCCTTCAATATATCCATATATTTGGTTTTTGGAAGATTGTTTGCAAGATGCCAGTATTAATATGCTCAGCGCTATTAAGAAAAATCTTTTCATGTGTTTTTCCTTTGTTTGTATGATGACAAAATAGCTAGTGTATTATTGCAAATTACTTCGGATATTTTTTTTATTTCTTCGTCATAATAATTGCCCCATCCAATCCTTCGTAAAAGAATCTCTTTATGGGTTTTAAATCCGATTACTTGGCTTAATATTGTATGGGCGCATAATATTGAAAGTTCTGATGATGGTGGTTCAGCGATAAATTTAGAAACAAAAAATGTTAAAGTCTCATGTGCATTTTTTAAAAAACGTTCATATAGGGTATTAAAAACCGTTGAGGGGAACATTATTTCTTTTAAAATTATGTTCGCCATATAAGGGGAGATATTATCGCTTAGCATGAAATTAATCATGCGTGAAAAAATATCTATGAATTCGTTAGTCTCTAAATTTTTTAAGTTCCTATCGTTAAGGCCCTGTTTGCTAATTTCTGATTTAATTTTGTCTGCTATATATTCAAAAGATGCTTCATATAGCCCATGTTTTCCTGAGAAATAATAAGCAATAGAAGAAATATTAATATTGGCTTCTTTAGCAATCATTCGGGTGGATGCTCCAGCGTATCCATGTATGGAGAAAATCTTTATGGCAGCTAGAATTAGACGTTCCTTTGATGAGTTTTGATTCATTTTGCAGATACCTATTGTTGTTTCGTTTATTATTGCACATTATTTTGATTAAATCAATCGTTTGATTTAATTCGTAGAAAAGCGGTATGATGATGTGTCATTTTAAAAGGTGTTTTTATAAGTGTTTCTTTCTATTGACTAACAATTCTCGATAATTTTTGATGGCGAATTGGATTTTGCTCAAAAAGTTTTGATTTGGTTGGTTAGAGTTTATTTCTTGTAGGTTTTGGGTAAAGCTTTTTCTGAGCAATTTTTCTAAAAATTTATAGCGGTAATTGTTGCGTTGTTCGCTGACAATAGGGCCGGGCCGTCAAATTTCTGTTCTAACTCGGCTATATTTTCTTTGCTATCAAGATAATCTTCTAAAATTAAATTACGCATTAATCACCTATTGGCTAACCCATAAAACTCTAGCAATCCAATCGATATTGCTCATTAGTAAGGTTCTGTCATCATGTTCGGGGTTGATGGATTTTAATTCTATCATTTGAGCAGATTGTCTTTTTAGTTCTTTTACCATGATTTCGCCTTCTTTGGTTTTAACGACTATTCTATCGCCTCGTCTAAAATCAGAAGCAGGGGAAACGATAAGTCTATCGCCATCACGATAAGCAGGAAGCATGGAATCACCACTAACTTCAATTGCATATATATTAGGGTCGGCAATATCTGGGAACATGATGCCGTCCCAATCATCGCTACCAATGGGGTATCCATAATCATCGAAATAACCACCTCTGCCAGCTTTAGCAAAGCCGAGTAGAGGAATGGTTGCTGCGCTTTGATTAATTCTGCTTAAGGGAGATAATGTTGCGATAAAATCATTAAATGAAATATCTAAAGCCGTTAATATCTTTACGATGCTCTCCATCGATGGCCAACGTTTGCGCCCATCATTTCCGATTCGTTTGCTCTTGTTAAAAGAGGTGGGGTCTAGTCCTGCTCTTTTAGCTAAGGCTGAAGGGGAGAGGTTGTTTTGTTCAGCTAGTTTATCAATTGCTTGCCATATCTCATTATGATTCATCTAAAATCTCCTTTAATTGGAATGATTTTATAATACATGATTTTTGCAAAATAGGAAATAAATCTTATAAAAAACTTGATTTGAGTAATTTTTTGTGTCTTACAATAGAATGTTCGATTAATGTTCTAGTTAAAGGGGTGAAAAATGAGAAATAAATCTTATTATAATTTTTGCGAATCCGACAATCGTAGGGTTAAGTTGTTTGCGTCAGCGGTTGATGTGTGGTTTTGGTTTTGTGAAGCAGTTAAATTGCGTGCTTTACAAGGAGTGGGCGGAAAGCGCTATTCTGATGAGGTGAAATCATGTGAAATCAATGATGTATATAGAATAGTCAAACATATGATTATTCAAAAAATTATAAGCAATTATCATTTAGAAATCATGATTAAATATGGCAATAAGCTAGTCCGGCAATAAGCTAGTCCCTCCATCGGTTAGATTCGGTGATAAGAAAGGGGAGGAAGATACTTGGAACGAGGCAATGCTACGGTTAGATGAGGTGTTAAAAAAGAAAGGGATTGTTGAAGATGAAACGGATTTTGGTAATTTTTAGCGGTATATCTAGCTTGTGGTATCTTAAGTTTCTTAAAAATGGCTTCAAACATTGTTTTGTAATTATAGAAGATGGTGATGGCTCGCTATTATTAGATTCGCTAAGTGTTGGGGTTAATCTTTGCAGAATTAATTGCGATATAGATGAGGTGAGAAACTGGTATGAAGATAATGATTTCAGGGTGTTGGAGGTGAAAAATAGCGATGAAAGGGAGAGTGTGGGGCTGATGTTGGGAATATTTACCTGTGTGGAGATGGTAAAGCATGTTATAAGACTTAGAAAAGCTAGTGTTTTAACTCCATATCAGCTATATCGATATATGATAAATAAAGAAATAGGAAAATAATCCTTGACATTTTGTAAAAAGTTAGGTATAAAGGTAAATGTAAACGCAATAATTGCGTCTTGAGCAAGAAAACGGTTGTTGTTATGGCTATATTGATAAGGCTAAACCGTATTTTGTGGAGTTAAGGTTGTAAATGTGCTATATTTATAGTTACTAAATATTCTTTCTCTTCCATTTAATGTTTAGGTGAAAGTTAGGAGCCCGAGGTAGAAATCTCGGGTTCTTTTTTTGTCTTGATTATAAACATGTGGGTTTAACCGACTTTCTTGTCACTACAATTTTATAAATACGGGTTTTGTCTTTATTGCATTAACGCAATGAGGCGATACCCATATTTACTAAGATAATTCAAGCGCCTTAATGGCAAATATATTTATTAAATCAAAAAAATGATGGAGGAAAAGATGGGAGGCATATTCAAGTCGCCTTCTCCGCCTGTTTATGTGGCAGAGACTACCGATACTTCTGAAGAAGATACTGAGGCAAAGCAAGAGGAAATAGCTCGTCGTAAACGAGGTGTCTCTGGAACTATTAATACTACTTATCGCGGGGTGCTGAGTAGTGATAACTCAAGTGACGGCTTGAAGCGTAAGGTTTTGTTAGGGGAATAAGATGGAAGTTTTAGAAAAAGTAATAAAGCGGTATGAGCGGGCTAAGGCTCGCCGCTCGCTGTGGGAGGGGCATTGGCAAGAATGTTATGATTATGTGCTACCCCAGCGAGAAGGTTCGCTAAATGGCGAAACTGTTAATGGTGAAAAAAAAGGAACGAACCTTTATGATGGCACAGCTCCTGATGCTGCAGAACAATTAGCCGCTAGTTTGATGGCAGAATTAACCCCGCCATGGTCAAAGTGGTTTGGGCTAACTGCGGGGGTGGATTTATCAGATGAAGAAAAAGATAATGCATCACCAATTTTAGACGAAGCGTCAGATGCAATCTTATCAAACTTGCATCGCTCAAATTTTGCGGTTGAAATGCACCAATGTTATTTGGACTTAATCACAGCAGGAACTGCTTCATTAATGTTTGAAGAGGCTGAGATTGGTATGAATAGCTCGTTCAAATTCACCGCAATCCCAATTTGTGATTTGGTAATTGATGAAAGCTCAAATGGTAATATCGACATAACTTTTAGAAAAAGCAAAGTATCTCTAGAGGCTTTGGTTCATAGGTTCCCTCAAGCAGAATTGCCTGATAATTTGATGGAAAAACTAGAAAAAGAACCTGATATTAAAGTTGCAATTGTTGAGGCTGTGTTGCCAAAAGATGGCGGTTCTAAGGGCTATGATTATTATGCTTTTTTAGATAAAGCAGATAGTGAGATTAATATCTCTAATGATAAAATCTTATTAAAAAAAGGCGTGTTTGAAAGATCGCCTTTTATTAATTTTAGATGGCTAAAAGCACCAGGGGAGATATATGGTCGTTCGCCCGTGATGAAGGCATTGCCAGATATAAAAACCGCAAATAAGGTGGTGGAGTTAATCTTAAAGAACGCCTCAATTGCAGTAACAGGAATCTGGCAGGCTGATGATGATGGGGTGTTAAACCCCGCCAATATTAAGCTAATCCCAGGTACGATTATCCCTAAGGCGGTTGGCTCAAAAGGCCTAAGCCCACTTGAAGCCCCCGGTAAATTTGATGTATCACAATTAGTTTTAGATGATTTGCGAGCAAGAATTAAACATGCTTTATTAGCGGATAGATTGGGGCAAATTGATGCTCCATCAATGAGTGCGACAGAAGTGTTAGAACGCTCGGCAGAAATGGCAAGAATATTAGGGGCAACATATGGCAGGTTACAATCTGAGCTGTTAACTCCGCTAATTATGAGGGCGACATCTATCTTAAAACGCAGGGGTGAAATACCATCGTTTGCGATAGATGGGCATATGGTAGAGATACAATATAAATCCCCTCTTGCCAAGCTACAGGCACAGGCAGAAGCCACAAATATAATGTCATGGTTTAACTCACTTAATTCAATCTCACCTGAGGCTATTTCATTTATTAATGTGAAGGCTGCGGTGGATTGGATAAGTAAGACGTTATCTATTCCATCAGAGTTAATTACCAAGCAAGCAGCTTTAGTTAATCAGTCCGCTTTAATGGGGGGAGAATTGCCTCAGACTAGTGAGTTAATTAATGCTCAAGAGGGACGAGAAGTTGCTCCATATATGCCTCAAAATCAGGAGGGGTTGACTGATGAATAATGAAGATAACCTTGCATTATATTTTAATAAATGTTTTTGCCGTCCTGAGGGAAGGGTGGTGCTAGAGCATTTATCTAAAATAACTATTGAGAGGGTTTTAGCTCCCAGTGCTTCTAGCGGGGAGCTTTATTATTTAGAGGGGCAAAGAGCTTTGTTAGCATTAATCAAAAAT
>QKFK01000070.1 GCA_003252195.1 Rhodospirillales bacterium | reverse complement strand
GACGGATTTTGATTTAGGTGACGTTGTGACGGTATTCAATGATGAATGGGATACTAAAACAAGCCAAAGAATTACAGAGGTTACGGAAGTTTATGATAACGTTGAAAATAGCGTTATTCCGACTTTTGGAAACCCTGCAAGAACGATTTTAGATATAATTAAGGAGTGATTAAATGAGCATAGCATTAAGAAGTATGTTTTTTGATGATGATACTTATTATGCAAGTGATTTTGTCGAGAGCAACAAAAATACTTATTCAGACGGAATATTGCCGAATACTGAATATTTTAAGGTAACAGCAACAACTGGGATGACATTAAATGTTTCAAGTGGTAGAGGCTGGATACAAGGGCATAGTTTTGTTAATAGTGCAACAGCGACCGTAACATTAGCTAACGCTGACGGTATTTTAAATCGCATTGATAGGATAGTTGTAAGGATTGACTACACAACTAATACAATTAGCGTTGAAGTTAAAGAGGGTGTTCTATCCGCAAATCCAGTTGCAACAGCGTTAATACGCAATGGCACTTACTACGAAATAGCATTGGCTGATGTTTTAGTATCAGCGGGAACAACGACTATCACAACAGCTATGATAACAGACAAGCGAACGGATATTAATTTATGCGGTTGGGCTGGTGCCTTTTCGGCAGGGCAATTAAATTATGATGCGTTAGAATTGGCCAAAGCCGATAAAACAACAGTTGACACATTAACTGCAATTGTTAATGGTAAAGCCAATACAGCAGATATTACAGGCGGAACACTAAAAGCTAACGCTGACAGGTTGCAAGGCAAGGCAATTAGTGCGACGGTGCCGACGGAGGGACAGATGTACAAACTGGTTAGCGGTGTATTAGCGCCGTGTTTCCCCGAGTATAAAACATATGAACAATATGCAAGTTTTTCCGCGGCCAACGCAACTCCGTATAAGCACACGATAACACCGCCAACGGAATTTCTAGGGCGAAAAATTAAGTTGAGATGGTTATTCGATACAGGGAGTTATGCTTGGAACGTTTATGTATACAAGAATGGAGATATGGTGTCAATGTTATCCAGTAACTATCAAGATTTCGAGATGCAAATCACAGCGTCAGATACTTGGGCATTATGGTTTTACGCAACCAGCGGAACACAGTATGGCAGTGTTCTAACGCGTCTTGAAATGTGGGGGTAAATATGATATTAGATAATAAATTAAACTGGCAAAAATACAGCGAATACCCAAATACAGACTGGACAGGCGAAGCAAAATACATAGTTGACGATAGTTCAGAGCTTGCAAATAAGATAATGGTTAACCCTTTATTTGAGCCGATTGAGGACGAAAATGGCAACTTGATTGACATTAAGCCGATTGAGATTTTACCCGATATTGACGAGGTGAAAAAAGAAAAGCTACGCGAAGTTTCAATTGCTTGTAATGCAACTATCACAAATGGTATTGATATAGGCGAGGAACATTTTTCACTTACCCAAAACGACCAAATTAACTTATCAGTAGTCTTTGAAATGGTTAAACAAGGTGCAACAACCGCACTATATCACGCAGACTATGAACTTTGCAGACCGTTCACAGCAGAAGAAGTTATTAATTTAATGACAAAAGCAACAGAGTTTAAAACGTATCACACAACTTATTGCAATCATTTAAATACATGGATAAGACGTTGCGAAACGATTGAGGAAGTACAAGCTATAAGTTATGGCGCAGAGTTGCCCGAGGACTTGCAAACACACTTGATGGAGGTGTTAGGGCTTGAAGTCGGTTAATCATTTAATATTATTTCTAGTTGGTGGGATAATTTATTATGGGCTAGAAACAGCGTGGCGAGGCTACTCACATTGGGCTATGTTTATAGTTGGTGGACTTGCTTTTTTACTTGTCGGAAGCATAAACAACTACATTTCGTGGCGAATGCCTTTAGCTTTACAAATGCTTATAGGGGCGGTAATTATTACCGTCCTTGAATTTTGTAGCGGTTGCATTGTTAATATTGCTTTAGGGTGGAACGTTTGGGATTATTCAGCTGTTCCGTTTAATTTCATGGGGCAAATTTGCTTACCATTCAGCGTGCTTTGGTGTTATTTAAGCTTAATAATTATTCTGCTTGACGATATTTTAAGGTGGAAGTTGTTTGGCGAAGAAAAGCCTTACTATACAATTTGGAGGTGGGGAAAATGCGTAAAAAATTAGGATGGGTAGAGGTTGAGGAACCAGAAAAGAAACCTAAAGAATTTAGTAAAAAGTGGCTCACAGGGTGTATCCTTGTGAGTATTATTTTTACTTCTTTTAGTTATGGACTAGCTTTGTTTGACAAAAATCCAGTTGAAAATCTTTCAATTTCGATTAATCAAATTTTATGGACGAACAATGCAGTTTCTTTCATGGGGTATACAATTCAGAATTTCATGAGGGCTTACAGTAAAAATAAATATGTTAAAACGGAGGGAAGAAGTTATGTCGAATAGTAGTTTAGTATCTTATACGAAAATATCACCAAACAGCAATAACCCACGTCAGAACAGCATTAAAAAGATAACCATTCATCACATGGCGGGCAATGGAACGCTTAAAGGCATTGGGGATTTGTTTGCTAAACCGTCAAGAGCGTGTTCGTCAAATTATGCTATT